>NZ_JARRCW010000001.1:0-192500 GCF_031501865.1 Pseudovibrio sp. M1P-2-3 | reverse complement strand
GTAAAACAGCCAATATCTCAACTTGTTAACAATCCCACAATGCTCACAGGCATTCACACCTATTAATTTTGTTATGGTTTCCTAAGAATAGCTCGGCGCAAAATTTCGGATGCAGTGGCGTTCATACTCTAAAGCAGCCCAGTTTTGAGTGAATGAAGCGTTAGTCACCGGGTATGTTTATTGACGCAGGATCGCTCCTATCTAGATACGGTATCTTACAAGACCCTAAGCCGGCTGGTTTACCAACTTATACTTATTGATGCAGGAAAGTAGCCAATTACTTTGTTGCGTTTGATCATTTCGCCTTATTTCCAGATAAAAAGGTGCTAGCCTTTTTTGTAGGAGAGGTCGCTTTCAATGGTAGCTCAGATAAAAAGACACTAAATAAGTTTAAAGAGGTAGGATGCAACTGACTAAGTTTACCGATTATGGCCTGCGTACGCTCATGTATCTTGCGGCTAATCCTGAGCGATTGAGCAGTGTGAAGGAAATCGCAGAGCACTTCGATATTTCGCGCAACCACTTGGTTAAAGTCGTTCACCGCCTTTCAACTCTTGGATATATCGCCAGCACAAAGGGAAAAGGCGGCGGCATTAAGCTGCAGAAGGACCCTGAGATGATCCGTCTCGGCGATGTCATCGAACAGCTGGAACCCGACATGAATGTGGTGGAGTGTTTCGACCCCACCACCAACACCTGTAATATAATCGGCACCTGCCAGTTAAAGCATTTTCTGTCCGATGCATCCCGTCAGTTTTTGGTGAATATGAACAGGCACAGCCTTGCTGACACAATTCGTTGCAAGGAACTTGTCTTCGACCTCTCATAAACGCTTTGCTTATACAGTGCGCAAGATTTTAGCCTCTTGTTGCGGAGGCTCAGGTTGGGAAACTGCCTCTTCTTTTACAAGCCATTGCCACCACTCATCCCACAGTGCCTCACGACCTTTTCTGAATGCTCCCTCATGACCTATATGTTTTACGCCCACCTCAGATGCTTTGCGCCAGACGATTGATTTCTGGGCATTGGGGTAGCAATCCATAATAGTTTTGGATGATTTTTCAGTTGCAATCGGATCGTCCGGAAACAGCCAGGAACGGATGGGCGCGGTGACCTTGTCAAACTCATGGGGGCGCAGAAAGCCTGAAAGGTCATCTTGAAAGTAACTGGAATTGTGGCTCCAGCGCCGCCAAGTGCGGAATACCTGCGGCGGAAGAGGTGAACCGCGCCATCCGCCAATTTGCTTGATGTAGCCATGGCGTAAAAGAGAATAGGCCCCCATGCCCCACCAGAAATAGAGTGTGCTTGGAATGCTTTTGAGGTGATGCGCGCCAAAATACCCTGCCCCCACACTTACAAAGGCATGTTTTTTCACCCGGTCGTGGTTTGGCATGAGCCCCACCATATGCCCGCCAACGCTATGGGCAATATGTGTAATGGGAAGGCCCGCCGCCTCCACTTCCAGTGCATCAACAACTGCGGCCTGGTCTAAACGTGCCCAATCAGGCAAATCTATGTCAGACCCTGCCAAGTCCGGCCCTGCTGAAGCGCCTATGCCGCGATAATCATAGGTGAGCACTACAGCGCCAAGTCCAGCCAGATAGGTGGCAACGGCTTGATAAAATTCTTTAGGAAAGCCCGTACCGCTGGAAATCATGATGGCAATGCGGGGATTATGCCCGCGATAAAGGTCGCCTTTTAAGTCCCAGCCATCTTGAGCTTTGAAACTAATCGTTTGTGGCTTAATTTCTTTCATAGAGCCTGCCCTCCAGTTCTACGCTTACGGGCATGCCGGTGGCAGCCCAATTTTTGTGATTTGATTTAATCTTGCTGCAGCAATTCAAAGAGCAGGCTCCGTTCAGGCCTGCCGCTTTCGCCCGTTGAGGCGGTTAAGTGTTTCAGCCCCAAGTGCGCTGCATAAATCAAGCGTGCCCGTTGTTCTTTGTCCGGCCCCTCATAGTTCATTTCCTCATGCACGTAGGCGATGCGCTTATTGTCAATCTCAGAGATACACTCTGCGGCCAGATCATCATGTCTGGCCCACTCCCGCACAGCCATCTCTACGCGCATGGACCCAAGCTTTCCCGGTGCTGCCGATGAAAGTTCGACCAAAGCGCGAAGACGCTGACCGCCCGCTTCATAAGGCTTAAGAGATTCAATAATGTTTTCTGTTGTCAGCACCCGCCAACGGGTCAACATGGATTTCTTGAAATCTGCAAGGTCTTTGAAATGCCAATAAAAGGACCCCTTTGTTGTGCCCAGCTCCCGTGCGATGGGCTCAACCTTCAGGGCATTTTGCCCACCACTTGCCAAGGCTTTGAAACCCGCAACAATCCAGTCATCTGGGCTCAGTCTTTTCTTCGTCATTATCGATTCCATACGGTAGCGTATGGATGGGAGTTGATCGCAGTTTGTAACCATACGCAAGCGTATGGAACTGAATTTCTGGAAAATCGCCACCAAAGTAGAAGGTTTGACCTGATGAGAGGGTTTGAGAGGGAACAGCTCAGCTCATGGGAAAAGGGCACCACACGGGATGCCCGAGCAGAGTGGAAGGTAGGGGCCCCGAAAAACGGGAGTGGCAAGGCGAACAGGCCAGAGCCTGCGCTACTTGAATAAAATGTTTCTTCGGCTTTGGCCTGTCGCCTTGCCCGGGCATTTTTGTGCTGCGAACATATCAACCCCGTGGTTAGGCGCGATAAGACAGTTTCCTGTCACCACTGAACGCCACCCACGGTGATACAGCCTCAAGGGGAACCTGTGGCCTCGCCCCCAAGAGGGCCCCGCGTGCCGAACCCTCTGGAAAGATACGTTACCTCTTCCCATTGGCTCTGCCCGGCCCATAACGCCCCGGCGGACGGTCCGCCGAAGGCCCGTTTTCATGGGCACGGGAAAAGGATAGGACACGGCAGACAGGAGGGGGATAAGTTTTTTGGTGGTGCTCATTATGGGCAGTGTCTCACGAGGCCGTCCCGCACTTGATGCGAGGTCCACACCAATCATCCGCCGCATTCCACTAGAGTACTGGATACCGGCTCGGGGGCCGGGATGCTAAGGAGTGTAAGAATAGGCTTGACCACACCCAAAAGGCATCATCCCTGACTTAATCAGGGATCCAGTTTTTAGAGGTCACCAACACCTATCATTTTTCAGGATAGACAAAGAGACGGGAAAGCAGCGAGGAATTGAAGCAAGCAAGACCTGTCGTTTCTCTCTCCATAACCACTGGTGTTCTCAATGAAAGCTATAGTCGCGACAAAATACGGACCACCCGAAGTGCTGGAAGTTAAAGAACGGGCCAAACCTCACCCGCGAAAGAACCAGATTCTTATCAAAGTCCATGCCACTGCGGTAACAACCAGCGACAGCAGGGTCCGCGCCTTCCGCTTTCCCCTTTGGAACCCGATGATTCTGGTATTCCGGCTTATTCTTGGCATAAGAAAACCCCGCCAACCCGTTCTTGGAATGGTACTGGCAGGAGAAGTTGAAGCGGTTGGAAAAAGCGTCACGCACTTTCAGCCGGGAGATCAGGTTTACGGCATGACCGGACCCTCCTTCGGCTGCTACGCTGAATATCTCTGTCTTTCTGAAAAGAGCTGCATTGCAAAAAAGCCGCAAAGCATCTCCTTTGTGGATGCGGCGGCAAGCACATATGGCGGACTGTTTGCCTCTTATTGCCTTGAAAAAAGCGGAATAAAGTCAGGAGATAAAATTCTAATTTACGGCGCTTCCGGTGCCATTGGAACCGCTGCTATACAGCTTGCCAAGAACATGGGGGCAGAGATCACTGGCGTATGCAGCACCGCAAACCTTGAGCTCGTCAAATCTCTTGGAGCAGATGCCACGCTTGACTACACACGCGACGATATAAGTGAAAGCCGTGAGCGGTATGACCTTATCTTTGATGCTGTCGGCAAAGACAAAACCTCCCCATTGAAGCAGCAGTGCGCCAAACATCTTGCAAAGGGCGGGAAATACATTTCCGTTGACGACGGGATGTTAAAGTCCCGAAAGGAAGCCTTACTTCACCTCAACAGCCTCATGGAAGCAGGGACCTTTAAGCCCGTGATTGACCGAAGTTACCGGCTTGAAGACATTGTGGCGGCCCATCGCTATGTGGATCAGGGGCATAAAAAGGGAAATGTTCTGATTAGCGTTTGATCCCCTCTAGGGCTTCTACTCCCCTCGCCCCGCTCAACACCAGCCCTATTCTCCAGTGGCACTGGATCCCGGCTCGGGGGCCGGGATGACGGCGGAGTGTAAGGGTAGGCTTTGCCAAACCCAAAATGCGTCATCCCTGACTTGATCAGGGATCCAGTTTGCCTCTACCCTCTATCAAAGCAGGTCAGAGGCCCCAACCCATAATAATCTCTTAAAAATACCCTCATCAGAAGGCTTTGATAGTCCCCGCAAAGTGACTCGAATACATCATCCACGCTTGAAATTACTATAGTTGTAAATAGCAGTGATGTCGGACTCTCCTATTGTTGAGGAGATGGGCCCAAATGCTCTGCTAGCAGTTGCCACTTGTCATTTTTAGAAATCAAGACTGCCGTTCCCCTTCCTGAACCCGACGCTTTGCGTCCCTCAATGAGGCCATTCCAGAAAAAGTCGAACATATATACTGCACTTTCAGATGTTTTAGAAAGCCAATGCACATTGGCAATTTTGTAGTCTTCGTCCTTGACCACTTCAAAGTTTTGTTCAAACGCTGCGCGAACTGCGCCTTTGCCTTTGTGAACTGATCCATCGGAAAAGGTCACGCTGGCGCCATCACTAATCAAAGGACTCACAACATCCCACTTTTGAGTACCCAATGCAGTTTCATATTGCTTGATAAAATCTGACGGCGTCACGTTTTCTTCCTCTCCGCAATTTGCAGTATCAGCAGCAATTGATACCAGCAAATTCCCGGAAAAACAGTCTACTTTACGCTAGTATCTAAGGTGTAGATCCCGGCTCGGGGGCCGGGATGACGGCGGAGTGTAAGGGTAGGCTTTGCCAAAACCGCAGACGTCATCCCTGACTTGATCAGGGATCCAAGCTGCATTGCTCCTGTATTACCTCCCCCTCGCCCCGTTCAGCACCAGCCCCGTGTGCACTTTGATGATTTCATCGACGGAGAGGCGGCCGCCTTCTTGGTACCAGATGCATACGCCGGTGAGCATGGCGAGGATGGCGAAGGTGGAGACTTCTACATCGGCTTTTGAAAATGTGCCCGAGCGCATGCCTGCCGATAAAATCTCTTCCAGATTGCGCTCATAGGCCCGCCGTTTGCGCACGACCTGTTCGCGCATGTCCTCGCTTAAAGCGCGCAGCTCCATGTTGGCGATGAGAACATCTTCGCGCCGCTCCACATGATAGGCAATATGGAAGGCAACAAAGGCTTTCAGTTGCTCTTCCGGCCCCTCGCCTTTTTCTGGCAGCGCCTGCCAAGCCGTGATCAGCTGGTCCATGTGGGTGTTCATCAATTCGGCCAGCAACGCTTCTTTGCTTTCCATATACCTATAGATGGACCCCACCTGCAGGCCCACTTCTCCGGCAAGTTGGCGCAGGGTCATAGCCTCGAAACCATATCGAACGATAAGCCGCTTTGCTGCATTTATAAGAGCCAGTTGCGTATCAGCTCCCACGGAGCCTTTGGTGCGGGCCACTGTGTGTCCTTCTTCTTCACGTATTGTTGCGGCGCGTGTTTAGCAGCAACGGTGTTTACAGGCTAGCAAGAACGATGCTATTAATCAAACGTACGTTCGTTTTATAATGATACTGGGTCGATACCTGCGGGGAACAGGTTCGCGCCACGGGGAGGACAAGCGATGTTTTTAAGCACTATGAACTTTGGTCATGGCGAGGAAATCGACGCCATTCGCGAAACCGTTTCCAAATGGTCGCAGGAAGTATTGGCCCCAAGGGCTGCAGAAATCGACGCCACCAACACTTTCACACCGGATCTGTGGCCCCAGCTTGGCCAGATGGGCTTGCTTGGCATCACCGCCAGCCCCGAATTTGGGGGCAGCGGCCTTGGATACTTGGCGCATGTGATCGCCATTGAAGAAATTTCCCGCGCCTCTGCCTCTATTGGCCTTTCTTATGGAGCGCACTCCAACCTGTGTGTGAACCAGATCAACCGTCACGGCACCAATGAGCAAAAAGCCAAATATCTGCCCAAGCTCTGCTCTGGCGAACATATTGGCGCTCTGGCCATGTCCGAGCCAGGGGCCGGGTCTGATGTGGTCTCCATGAAGCTGCGGGCCGAAAAGCGCAATGACCGCTTTGTACTCAATGGCAACAAAATGTGGATCACCAACGGCCCCGATGCAAACACGCTGGTGGTTTATGCCAAGACCAACCCTGAGGCGGGTCCGCGCGGCATTACAGCCTTCATTATTGAAAAAGGCATGAGCGGGTTTTCTACGGCGCAAAAGCTGGACAAGCTGGGCATGCGCGGCTCCAACACCTGTGAGCTGGTGTTTGAAGATTGCGAAGTGCCCTATGACAATATTTTGGGAGAAGAAGGCGGCGGGGTAAACGTGCTCATGTCCGGCCTTGATTATGAGCGCGTGGTGCTTTCCGGCGGGCCGCTTGGCATTATGGCAGCCGCCATGGATATCGTGGTGCCCTATGTGCATGAGCGAAAGCAGTTCGGCCAAGCCATTGGTGAGTTTCAGCTGATGCAGGGCAAGCTGGCGGATATGTATTCCACCATGAACGCCTGCCGTTCCTATGTGTATGCAGTTGCAGGGGCGTGTGACCGCGGCGAAACCAGCCGCAAGGATTCCGCTGGCTGTATTTTATATTCCGCCGAAAAAGCAACACAGCTGGCATTGGAAGCCATTCAGGCGCTTGGCGGCAATGGCTATATTAATGAGTATGGCACGGGCCGCTTGTTGCGTGATGCCAAGCTTTATGAAATCGGTGCGGGCACCTCTGAAATTCGCCGCATGCTCATTGGCCGTGAACTCTTCAAGGAAACCGCATAATGACGGTTTTGAATTCTAAAGTTTCCACGCGATCCGCAGAATTTACCGCCAACCGTGACGCGCACCTGAAAAGCATTGAGCAGGTGCGTGCTGCCAGCCAAGCAGCCCTTGCGGGCGGCGGCGAGCAGGCAAAAGAGCGCCATGTGAAGCGCGGCAAAATTCTGCCCCGTGAACGGGTGGCGCGGCTTTTGGATCACGGGTCACCCTTTTTGGAAGTCGCCCAGTTTGCCGCCCATGAGATGTATGGGGGGGCTTGCCCTTCTGCTGGCGTCATTGCAGGAGTGGGCCGCATTCATGGGCGCGAATGCTTGGTGGTTGCCAATGATGCCACTGTGAAGGGGGGAACTTACTTCCCTTTATCCGTGAAAAAGCATTTGCGGGCCCAAGAGATTGCCGAGGAAAACAATCTCCCTTGCGTTTATCTTGTCGACTCTGGCGGGGCAAACCTGCCCCAGCAGGATGAAGTGTTCCCTGATCGGGATCATTTTGGGCGCATCTTTTATAATCAGGCCAATATGTCGGCCAAGGGCATTCCGCAGATTGCTGCTGTTATGGGGTCGTGTACGGCTGGCGGGGCATATGTGCCTGCCATGTGTGATGAATCCATCATTGTGAACGAGCAAGGCACCATCTTTCTGGCCGGCCCCCCTTTGGTGAAGGCGGCGACTGGTGAAGTCGTTTCCGCTGAGGACTTGGGCGGCGGAGATGTGCACACGCGCCTTTCCGGCGTTGCCGACCATCTGGCGCGGGACGATGCCCATGCGCTGGCTCTTGTGCGCCGTGCCATTGCCAACATCAACCGCCGCAAACCCGAACAACTGGCATTGCAACCGGTTGAAGACCCGCTTTATGACCCCGACGAGATCTTGGGCCTTGTGCCTGCGGACCTGAAAACCCCCTATGATGTGCGCGAGGTGATTGCCCGCATTGTGGATGGCTCCCGCTTTGACGAGTTCAAAGCCCGTTATGGCACCACGCTGGTCACCGGCTTTGCTCATATCTACGGCATGCCCGTGGGGATCATCGCAAATAACGGCATCTTGTTTTCTGAAAGTGCTGTGAAGGGCGCGCATTTTGTGGAGCTATGCTGTCAGCGCAAAATCCCGCTGGTCTTCTTGCAAAACATCACCGGTTTCATGGTGGGGCAGAAATACGAGGCAGGCGGCATTGCCAAGGATGGGGCCAAGCTGGTGACTGCGGTTGCCTGTGCCAAGGTTCCCAAACACACGGTTATCATTGGCGGCTCATTCGGCGCAGGAAACTACGGCATGTGCGGGCGCGCCTATTCTCCCCGCTTCTTATGGTCATGGCCCAATTCCCGCATTTCGGTGATGGGCGGGCCGCAAGCGGCTGGTGTTCTGGCAACCGTGCGCCGCGATGGGATCGAGCGCAAGGGCGGACAATGGTCAGTGGAAGAAGAAAACACCTTCAAGCAGCCGATCATTGACCAGTTCGAGGAACAGGGCCACCCGCTCTATGCCTCTGCCCGCCTTTGGGACGATGGCATCATCGACCCGCGCAAAACCCGCGAGGTGCTGGCCCTTTCTTTAAGCGCAAGCCTCAACGCACCAATCGAGAACACACCATTCGGCATTTTCCGGATGTAAGTATAGACCTTAAATTTTGTAGAAAGTGGTAGTAATACTATGAATTACTTAATTGATAACTCTACACTTAGCGGCGTTGAAAGGCTTCTTGGCATCGCACAAACTGCAAACCTGCACAATATAGACCATGACATTGTTTGCCTAGAAAAGCTGGTAACTGCCATTTTGTTTTCCGATGAAATTTCCATGGTCGATGACTACAAGAGTTACTATGCGGATCGAAGAAAAAAGTATTTTCACTATATTTCTCCAATAAAGTTAACGGAGCCTCATTATAACTCTATTGCCACAGCCGCTGCAGACTTTGCAAAAAAACAAATAATTGAACTAAACGATGCTGAGCCAATTGGGCAAATAGTTAGTTTCTTCGAGCAGCTATCACTAAAGCCACAAATGCGATGGAATGTATTCTCTAGTAGTGAATACTTAGGGATCACCTATCTCATTGAAGAAGGACAAAAACATAGAGTAGCAACTACACTAGCTGCCTTTTCTAACGAGGTATCTGATGAGGGTAAAACAACCCGCAACAACTCTGGCTTTGAAGGATTTGTGTATGACCATACAGCCGCGAGAGTTGAACAAGAGTACTCACCAGAAACAATAGACCAACTATTTAACCGAATAGCATCAAAAAACCCACAAAACAGTGGAATCACTCATCGTAACTCCATAAATAAATTAATATTTGGCTTCGGCTGGGCAGCTGAGCGCAGCAAATTCTACGAGAGTTTATCTCAACAAACAGGCTTAATCCCGTGCCTTTCCCCATTAAGAGACGCCTATTGTATGGCCAATCTTCTATTACCACCTGTTTCTGGTCAGGATCGCTTACTCAGTACTGCGTCAGAAAACAGTTCTGAAACATATCGCAAAGCATCCGCAGTTTGGGATACGACGGTGCTCAAAAATAAGATTCCGTTTTTCAGTAGTTGGCTCCTATCCAAAACCAATAATGTCGCAGAGGTTCTCGAAAAAGCTTTAGAACTAAAGCTTCAAAGTGATTTCAAAGATGCAAGAGCCTACCTGAACGAATTGCAAGAATACAGCGTCGAGGGCAAAAAGGCAGAAGTAAATAGTTGCTTGAAAAAAATTTCTCAAAGCAATAGCAAAATACTTCGAAAATACTGCGTAGAAACCTCTAATGGCCCCTCTTGGGCTGTTACCTTAAGTATTTCGGCGGCTCCGCTAGGCCTCACAGATAACGGCAAAGTAGGAGGCTGGATATCCGAACTGTACAACAGAAGCCACCCAATGGTTCGTATCTTTAGACCTCTGGTTTCTGATCTTATAGCCGTAGAGCGGATGGGGGAGCTACACGACAGGGCAACACAACTAATAAGTAGACACAAAGACGCAACGTATGCCTCCGTAAATACGACACCAACTTTTATGCGGAAAAAATCAAACGACTACGGAAGGCCTGCGACGTAAGCCATGTTTAAAAAAATTCTCATTGCCAATCGCGGGGAGATTGCTGTTCGCATTGCTCGTACGGCCAAAGCGCTTGGTATCAAAGTGGTTGCCGTTTTCTCGGACGCGGATCGTGATGCGTTGCATGTGGAAGTGGCCGATGAGGCCTACCACATCGGCCCAGCGCCTGTTTCTGAAAGCTATTTGAAGATTGAGCACATCATTGAGGCGGCAAAGAAAAGCGGGGCTGAGGCGATCCACCCCGGTTATGGGTTTCTCTCTGAAAACCCAGAGTTTGTGGAAGCCGTGGAAGCTGCGGGCTTAGTGTTCATCGGCCCGCCCGCAAGTGCGATCCGCGCGATGGGCCTGAAAGACGCCGCCAAGAAGCTGATGGAGCAATCCGGCGTTCCCGTTGTGCCCGGATATCACGGAGACACCCAAAACCCTGCATTTTTAAAGGACCAAGCCAGCTCCATTGGCTATCCGGTCCTGATTAAAGCCCGAGCAGGGGGCGGCGGCAAAGGCATGCGCCGAGTGGACAAGGCTGAAGATTTCCTGACAGCTTTGGAAGGTGCCCAGCGCGAAGGGCAGTCCAGCTTTGGGGATGGGGCTGTTCTCATTGAAAAGTATGTCAGCAGCCCGCGCCATATTGAAGTGCAGGTGTTTGCCGATAGCCATGGCAACGCCGTGCACCTGTTTGAACGCGATTGCTCGTTGCAGCGCCGCCATCAAAAAGTGATCGAGGAAGCCCCTGCCCCGCATATGAGCGGGGAGATGCGGGCAATTATGGGAGACGCGGCGGTAAAGGCGGCTCTTTCTGTCGGGTATGAAGGGGCCGGAACCGTTGAGTTCATCGTTGATGCCTCAGAGGGATTAAAGGCGGATCGCTTCTGGTTCATGGAGATGAACACGCGGCTTCAAGTGGAGCACCCTGTCACCGAAGCTATAACAGGAGAGGATCTGGTGACGTGGCAGCTCCATGTGGCCGCGGGCAACCCTTTGCCCAAGACACAAGATGAGCTGGTCATCAATGGTCACGCCTTTGAAGCCCGCATTTACGCCGAGGATGCACCTGCCGGTTTTCTGCCCGCCACAGGAACCTTGAAGGAGCTGGAATTTCCGGAGGATCACGCGCGCATTGATAGTGGTGTGCGAAAAGGGGATACGATTACCCCCTATTACGACCCCATGATCGCCAAGGTGATTGTGCACGGGAAGGACCGGCAAACAGCCCTTGCCAAACTCTCCAGCGCTCTGGAAGAAACACGAACCGCTGGCACCATAACCAACACCCAGTTTCTCCATACTCTTGCCAACCACAAAGGCTTTGCAAAAGGGGACGTGGACACTCTGTTGATCGACAGGGAGCTGGATGTTTTGGTGGAAGAGCAAGCCCCCTCCCTTATGGTGTGTGCCGTTGCTGCCCTCATTGATCTTGGCCATGCACGCGAACAGGTACGCGGGGAAGATCCGTGGTCCAGCCTGACCGGATGGAGGCACTGGAACTCTGCCCGTCAGTTCTCTCACTTGAACTTTAAGGGAACGGATCGTGAAATCTCCCTCACTTCCAACCGTGATCACAGCAAAACACTGAAAGTTGAGGGGCAGGAGATAAACCTTCGCCTTCTTTCCAGCAGAAGCCAGCACCTTCGTGTTGAAAGTGATGGGGCGGTGAGTGAGTGGCATTTCTTTACGGACCCACAGGAGATCACCGTTTTTGCAGGGGGCAACAGCTGGCAGTTCATCCGTACCAACCACTTGCAGGAGGACGCCAGTGCAGAAGATGCAGGCAACGCCGTGCTTGCCCCAATGCCCGGTCAGGTGAAACTCATCAACTTTGCCAAGGGGGAGCAGGTTAAGGAAGGCGACACTCTTGTAGTGACAGAAGCCATGAAAATGGAGCACAGTCTCAAATCACCACGAGATGGAAGAATCGCCAATGTTATGATTGCAGCAGGTGATCAGGTGGAAGAAGGCACGATACTGATCGAGTTAGCCGAGGAGACTTGAGGCATGTTACCCAAGGGAACAACCTACGAAGAACTTTATAAGAATTTCAGTTGGAATGTTCCCGAATTTTATAATATCGGGGTGATGGTCTGCGACCGCTGGGCCGAGCGGGAGCCGGACCGAGAGGCAATAACCGTTGTTGGCGAAGCGGGAACTGCAAAATCATACACCTATAGCCATCTAAAAGAACTTTCGTCCAGACTGTGCAATCTCTTGATTTCAAAAGGGGTGGAACGCGGAGACAGGGTCGCCATTTTGCTGCCCCAAACCGTCGAAACGGCCTGCAGCCATATCGCCACCTATAAAATGGGCGCAATTGCCCTCCCCCTATTTACTCTGTTCGGGGAGGAAGCCTTGGCCTTCCGACTGGAAAATTCGGGAGCCAAGATTCTTATAACCAACAGCGAGGGCGCACAAAAACTCTCAAGTATTCAAAGCAGGTTGCCAAATCTGCAACTCATTTTGAACATTGAGGAAGCTACCCAGAACTCCACGTATCTCTATGAAGGTTTAGAAAAATACTCCAGTGAGTTCACACCCGTTCCCACCAAGGCAGAGGATCCGGCCCTTATCATTTATACCTCTGGAACAACGGGCCAACCCAAAGGCGCGCTTCATGCGCACCGCACATTTATTGGCCATCTTTGGTCGACGGATTACCTTTATAACGGCCTGCCCCGCGAGGGAGACAGGGCATGGACCCCTTCCGACTGGGCATGGATTGCAGGGCTATTAAACATTTTGATGCCTTCTCTTTACTACGGCATCCCTGTTGTGGCGCACCGGTTTAAAAAGTTCTCGGGAGAGGCAGCTTTCCAGCTTCTCCATGATCAGAACATCACCAACGCCTTCCTGCCACCCACTGCCTTGAAAATGATGCGACTGGTGGAAAAACCCGAAAAGCGCTGGAACTGCAAAATACGCAGTATCACTTGTGGCGGTGAAACAGTGGGCGCTGAGATTATCGAATGGGGCAGACAGATTTTCGGTATCACCATTAGCGAATGCTACGGACAAACCGAGTGCAACCTGTGTATCGGAACCTGTACGCAGCTTATGGAGGCCCGCCCGGGTTTAATTGGGAAAGAGGTTCCAGGGTTTCAGGTGGAGATCGTAGACGGGAATGGCCACCCTTTGCCGCCGGATACTCTTGGAGCAATCGCGGTCAAAACGCCTGTACCCATTATGATGACGCAATACTGGCAAAACCCCGAGGCGACAAAGAACAAGTTCAAGAACGGCTATCTTCTGACAGGAGATGAAGGCACTAAAGATGCGGATGGATGGTTCCGGTTTGTGGGCCGCGATGATGATGTGATCACCTCAGCGGGATACCGCATCGGGCCCGGTGAAATTGAAGATTACCTGCTCAAGCACCCGGCGGTCGCCATTGCTGGCGTGATTGGCAAACCGAACAAAGAGCGCACCGAGATTGTCAAAGCCTATGTGGTTTTGAAAAAAGGGCACTCAGGAACACAGCAGCTTCATGATGAACTGCAAAATTTCGTCAAGCACGGGCTGGCTGCCTATGAGTACCCAAGGGAAATCGAATTTGTTGAAGACCTTCCCTTGACCACCACCGGAAAAATTATTCGAAGCCAACTGAGGGCAAGGGCGAAAGCAGAGCTGGAGAACAAGTGACAAATACCCTGCACATATTCGAAATGGGGCCCCGTGACGGGCTGCAGAACGAGAAAGTTCTCATTCCGACCGAAGAGAAAATCACCCTGATCAACCTACTTTCCAAAAGCGGGTTGAAGAAGATCGAGAGCGCCAGCTTTGTCTCGCCCAAATGGGTACCGCAAATGGCAGACGGGGCTGAGGTACTGGCAGGCATCACCCGTCAATCTGATGTCATTTACAGCGCGCTCACACCCAATATGAAAGGCTATGAGCGCGCCAGACAGGCAAAGGCAGATGAGGTGGCTATCTTCGGTTCTGCATCCGAGGGATTTTCGAAAGCCAACATCAATTGCACCATTGAGGAAAGTCTGGAGCGCTTCAAACCACTTGTGGAGGCGGCAAAGGCCGATGGCATTCCGGTACGTGGCTATGTTTCCTGCGTGATTGCCTGCCCCTATGACGGGGAAATCGCCCCCGCTCAAGTGGCAAAGGTAAGCCGCTCCCTTCTGGATATGGGATGCTATGAGATTTCTCTTGGCGATACCATCGGTGTGGGAACGCCAGAAACTACAACGCACATGCTGGAAGCAGTTTTGCAGGAAGTTCCAGCCACTCACCTTGCAGGGCACTTTCACGACACCAACAATATGGCGCTCGCCAACATAGAAACCGCCCTCTCCTTCGGCCTGCGTGTTTTTGATGCTGCGGTGGGCGGCCTCGGGGGCTGCCCGTATGCACCCGGAGCCAAAGGCAATGTGAACACACTTGAGGTGGTGGACCTTGCGGCACGCCTTGGATTTGAAACAGGAATAGACCGCGCACAGCTTGAGACAGCTCAACACTTTATCCTAGAATTGAAAAAGGCATTCCAATGAATTTTGAAACCCTCGAACTCTCCAGAGACGAGAGTGGCATCGCTACATTGCAGTTAAACAGGCCCAACAAGCACAATGCCATGAATGCACTTATGATGGATGAACTGTGTGCGGCGGCGGATTTTCTGGATGATGATGAGCAAACCCGTGTTGTGGTGATCAAGGGGAGCGGTAAAACATTCTGCGCAGGCGGTGATCTCAACTGGATGAAGGCGCAGGTGAGTACGAACCGGGATGGCAAAATCAAAGAGGCATCACGCCTTGCCGATATGCTCAAACGGTTGGATGATCTCAAGAAGCCTGTGATTGGCCAAGTGGGCGGGAATGCTTTTGGCGGCGGTCTGGGTCTGGTGAGCATCTGCGATATTGTTGTGGCCACGCCAAACCTGCGCTTTGCCCTCACTGAAACGCGGCTCGGTCTTATTCCCGCGACAATTGGTCTCTTTGTTGTCCGCAAAATCGGCGAGGGAGCGGCGCGGCAGATATTTATGAACTCCAAGCCATTTGGCACTGAAAGAGCCTATAAACTGGGCTTTGTTTCTGAAATTGTTGCCGAGGACAAGCTGGAGGAAGCTGCCTATGAGGAGGCCCGTGCCTTCCTCAACTGTGCGCCCGGAGCCGTAAAGCGTGCCAAGGATCTTTGCAAACACCTTGCCCGCACCTCGCACGAGAACCCCTTGAATTATAGCGTGGAAGAGCTGGCGGATTGCTGGGAGAGTGACGAGGGCTCCCACGGTATTGATGCTTTCTTTGCAAAAGAAAAGCCCCGGTGGCAATCATAGAGACAGACCTATGAAAAGTTGGCGGGCAAAATAGCGTACCAACTTTTCCTTTTCCTCGCCACATATCTCTGTTAGGAACCCCGCAATCTTTACCAATATTATTGCGTGGATACTTCGTGGCTGCCCACACCGACAGTTCTCATACGCTCGCATTCATATGCGGCACGGTGCTTTTGAACGCCATTGGTGCAGGGCTGATAATTCCTGTTACACCCACACTGGTTTCCAGCCTTGGAAGCTACTCCATTGCAGAGGCCGCCATCTGGGGGGGCTATATTGCCGCGATATATGCAGTAATGCAGTTCTTGTGCGGGCCCACGCTGGGCGCGCTGTCTGACAGGTTCGGACGTCGCCCCATACTCCTCCTGTCCCTCGCGGTGCTGGCAGCAGATTATATGGTCATGACCCTGACCAGTAACCTTTGGGTGCTCTTTAGCGGAAGGCTTCTTGCTGGAATTGCCAGCGCAACGTACGCAACAGCCTATGCCGCGACCTCTGATATATCCCCTTGTACAAAACGGGCAACCCGCTTCGGATTAGTGGGGGCCTTCATCGGATTTGGTTATGTTATCGGACCGGTCATCGGGGGCATATTAGGGTCCATGGGCTTACGGGTGCCCTTTTATAGCGCGGCAGCTTTAACAGCGCTCACGCTGACCTATGGTCTTTTCTATCTGCCTGAAACTTTGCCACGAGGCAAACGGCGCACCGTAGTGTGGCGCAAGGCGAACCCTGTTGGTGCCCTTCTCCAAGCTGCAAGCCATCCGGTTCTTGTGTGGTTTTTTGCGGCCATGTTCTTGTTCCAGTTTGCCAACTTCGTTTATGCGGCAGTATGGCCCTATTACACGATTGAGGGGTTCAAATGGACAACGGCCCAAGTCGGGCTTTCCCTTGCAGTGGTTGGATTGGGGTTTTCAGGCGTCAAGGGCGGTTTGATCCGCTGGGCCATTCCTCGCCACGGGGAAACAAACACGGCTCTTTATGGGTTTGGCTTTTCAATTGCGGCATTAATTGGCTTTGCTTTTGCCCCCAACACATGGACTGTTGTCGCTTTGTTGCCACTTTCTGCGCTTGGAGCCATGCTTCCACCGGCCCTTACCGCACTTATGTGCAACACAGTCAGCGATGACCAGCAAGGGGCAATACAGGGCGCGTTGACGTCAATTATCGGCCTTACGCTTGTCCTTTCGACGCTCATAATGACGCGGCTCTTCACATTTTTCACATCAGACAGCACAGCCCCTTATTATCCGGGGGCCCCGTTCCTTCTTGCTGCAATTCTTATGTTTATTGCCATAATTCCCTTCAAAGTTGCCATAAAAAAATCCGAGTATGCCCTGTAAAATCTAGGGGTTGGCTCCTTTAAATGTCATGGGGATCACGGTTTTGTTACCCTTTTGGCATTTACATTACCTTACGTAATGCATAGGTTGCCGCTGCCGAAGGGGTGAGGCCGACCTCACCTTAAAACACAACAAGAAATGGATTTTGCCGGCATGGTTAATTCTAGCCAAATCACTGCATCCGCGGCCCAACCTTCGGGAGCTGAAGTCAAGCCGCAAGAGTCACTGAATGAGACAATCTCCATCTACAAATCAACCAATTGCGATAGCTGGAATCAATGGGCATTCCAACTGCACCAAGCAGGGTTTCAGGTCAATGTTCACGAAGTGGATGAACTTCCTCAAACCTGCAATGTTGTGGGCCTGCCCGAAAAACATGGCAAAACGCATGCAGCGTTTTATGGAAACTACATTCTTGAAGGTCCTGTTCCTGTTGAGGCAATAAAAAAGCTGGGGGAATGGAATCCGAGAATTAAGGGTATTTTCTACGGGGGCGATGCAAAGAAAAGTGAACACCCCCGTCCTGACACATCGGATGCAAAAACAATTATTGCCTTCGGTGGACACCTAAAATTCCCCGAAGTCTTTATGCGGCTGTGACTTTCTAAGAAAACTGCTTGGACGGGGCGCATTCAGCGCCCTTTTCTATGAGAACTCGGCATACATGCCAATTCAGTGAGACCTTCAGAAATTAACCTTTAAATACAAAGAGGTCGCTAATTTGGGCAATTGCATGCTGTAGTCCCTAATATTGCAAGAATTACCTCCTAAACTGCCTCCGATTTGCATCGCTCTTCTTGATAACACAACCAACAAAGAAGATACTCACATGACAACGGCTCTAGAAGACTTTCTGGAACTTATGAAACTGGAGCAGCTGGAAGAGAATGTTTTCCGCGCTCCGCCCCAAAAGAAAAACAGACTGCGGTTGATGGGTGGCCCAATCATTGCCCAAGGGCTTATGGCCGCCTCTTTAACTGTGCCTGAAGACAGGAAGATACACTCTCTCCATAGTTACTTCGTCAAGGCGGGAAAACTGGGCCCTCCAATCGACTACCATGTGGAGAGAGTTCGAGATGGCAAGAGTTTCAGCAAGAGGCGGTTGAGCGCCTATCAAGATGACACTATCCTTTTTACTTGGACCGGCTCCTTTCAGGTTTTGGAAGAGGGGCTGGAACATCACGACCCTATGCCTGATGTGCCCATGCCGGAAGAGCTGAAAACAACAGAGGAAATTGTTCAGCAGTTCGGAAAAGAAATTCCGATGTTTCTCAAATTATTCTGGTCACCGGGGCGCCCCATAGACATGAAGCCGGTCGATCTGGAACATTACCTGACGAGCCATGAGCTTCCCTCCTTTCAAAACATCTGGCTGAAGTGCCGTGAGAGTTTGCCGGAAGGCCCCCACCTGCATAACTGCCTGCTCGCTTTGGCCTCCGACTCAACTTTACTGGATACGGCTTTGTATCCCCATGGTCTCCATGCCTATGATATGCCCAGTATGCACGCCATGAGCATTGATCATGCAATGTGGTTTCACCATCCGGTAAAGGCGGACGAGTGGATACTCTATTCGCAAGACAGCCCCAACGCCTCGAATGGGCGAGGATTTTGTAGAGGCAAGTTTTATAGCCGTGATGGCACCTTGATCGCGTCCACCTGTCAAGAAGGGCTTATCCGTCAAGTGGACAAGAATAAAATATAACCCTTCGAAAGCCTATTTACAGCGCCCACTTAAATTCTATATATTGGAATTAAATACTGCATATTAGTTCATATGTCCAACTGGACGCTGGTATACCCTCCCCGAGTATACTGCGTGCTGATTTATCGTTTGGGCAATAAATACAAATTAAGAACCAATTGGCAGGACACGACAGCAGGGAGGTGCATATGACGCTAGCAACCGAGAACTTTTTGAAACTCCTTGAGCTGGAGAAGATAGGGGACAATCATTTCCGCGGATTACCCCCAAAACCTCCGCGCTCGCGCCTGTTTGGCTCCCCTATTCTCTCACTGGCTACCATGGGAGCCCGCCAAACAGTTGAGCCCAGCAAAGAGCTTCACTCCATACACGGCTATTTCATGCGAGCGGGAGATCCAGTGACGCCTATCGATATTCATGTTGACCGGACAAGGGATGGCAGAAGCTTCGATACGCGCCACCTGCTGATGTCTCAGGGCGAAACACCAATTTTCTCCATGTCCGCCTCTTTTCATGTCCATGAGGAAGGTTCAGGTCACCAAGACGAGATGCCGTCCGTTCCCCAACCTGAAGAGTTAGCAAACACTGAACAGCTTCTCGAAAAATACGGAGATAAAACAGAAGGGCTGGCGCGGTTCTGGTCAGTGGAGCGCCCATTGGAAATTCGTCCAGTGCAACCAGAGCATTATCTCACAAATGACATTCTACCACCCTATCAAAACACTTGGATCAAGGCTTCTTCTGCTTTGCCTGATGATGTCATTGTGCACCAATGCTGGTTAGCTTACGCCTCGGATCATTCAGTACTTGATACAGCGTTATTCCCCTATGGGCGCCAATGCTACAACACAGATATCATGATTTTCAGTCTGGATCACGCCATCTGGTTCCATAGGCCATTTAAAGCCGATGAGTGGCTTCTCTTTTCGCAAGATACTCCAAGTAAGGCAGCCGGACGGGGTTTTTCGCGCGGCAAGTTCTTCACACGTGAAGGAGCGTTGGTTGCATCTGTTGCTCAAGAAGGGCTTATTCGCTTTAAAGAGGAAAGATAGGCCTGCCCTCCAAAATAGACGGATTTAACCTGCACTCATTCATAGGTGCAGATCAGTCACCAACGTCAAGAAAACAAATATTCTTCTCCAAATGCCACTTTCCAAGTCGGCATTTGGTTGATAGTGTCCCTTCCCTAAACCTCTGTGAACTTCCTTCACAGTTTTCGTTATTTCTATTGTGTTTCACTAGTTTTTTCCCTGTGAGTTCCCATGAGTTCAACCAGTCAGGCTGTTAAGCGCACCAGTAACTACAACCTATGGACGCAAGAATGCCGTTCCATTCTGACACTTGGGCTGCCACTGGTTGGAGCTCAGCTCGCTCAAATGGGAATTAGCATTTCAGATACAGTTATGGTGGGCTGGCTGGGAACAGAGCAACTTGCTGCGCTTGTGCTGGCAACTCAGCTGGGGCTTGTAATCCACCTCACTGGCTATGGTATTTTAGGGGCTGTTCTTCCTTTGGCCTCAACGGCTGAAGGTAAAGGTGATAAAGCTGAAGTGCGGCGGGTAACCCGCATGGGTTTATGGTGGGCCCTTTTGCTTGCACTCATCGCCACCCCTGTCCTTTGGTTCACAGAACCTATCTTTCTGGCTTTTGGGCAAGAACCGGAGGTCTCCCGACTTGCGAGCGAATATCTGCGTATATTCCTGTGGTCCTATTATTTCAGTATGGCAGTTATCGCATTCAGAGGGTTTTTCTCTTCCATCGGGAAAACCACCGTTCTTCTATGGGCCAACATTGTCGGCGTACTCTTGAACATCCTGTTCAATTATATTCTAATTTTCGGAGCTCTTGGCATTCCCGCCTATGGCATTCACGGGGCTGCAGCCGCGTCTCTTGTCACCTATGCGGGCATGCTCTCGTTTCTTCTTGCCTATGTTTACTGGGAGCCCAAAGCCCGCAGCTATGATCTGCTCACCCGCTTCTGGAAAGCCGACTTTCCTAAAATGGTGGAGATTTTCAAACTGGGGTACCCAATCGCTCTCATGTTCCTAAGTGATGTGGGCGTGTTCATTGTCGCCGCCTTCTTTATGGGGTGGATCGGCGCGGTGGAAGTTGCCGCCCATGGCATCGCCCTTCAGGTTGTCTCCATTATCTACATGATACCAATGGGCATTTCCAATGCAGGAACCGTGCGCGTGGGGCAGGCGCTGGGCCGAAAAGACAAGCAAGGCATCACCCTGTCCGGCTGGTCCATCATCTTAATGGCCATGGTTATAACCCTCACGGGTACCCTGCTACTCTGGCTATTTTCCGATCAGGTGCTTGCCCTTTATATCGAGGAGAGCAATCCGGACATTGTGGAGCTGAGCGCCACTGCAACAACACTTCTTCTCATCGGAACCGCCTTTCTTATGGCAGATGGTGTACAAGTTGCCGCCTCGGCGGCTCTACGGGGCCTGTCCGACACCAAGGTTCCCATGTATATTGGCCTATTCTGCTATTGGGGAATAAGCGCAACGCTTGCATATGCTCTTGGATTTTGGGTGGAACTTGGCGCCATGGGCATCTGGATAGGCCTATCAACTGGCCTGTTCGTCACCGCAACCCTCTTCTCCCTGCGCTTTTATAATCGCGAGAAACTGGGGCTGGCCGGGTAGCTGTTCTTCCGCACCAAATACTGATAGGAAGCGCCCTGTTAGATAACGGGGTGCTCTATGCGTAAAATATGTCTTTTCCTGCTAGCTTTCCTTTCAATGAGCGCAATGCCCATGGCAGAGGAAGCTCATAGAAAGCGGGTTCTTTTAATGGCAAATCTAAGCAAGACCCAAAGTGACGCCTTTTATCAACTTCTTGAACGAACAAACCCAGAAATTGATGGATCTTTTAGACCCCAAAATATTGATGAGACAGATGTAGTTATCTATTTCCTAGATAGGTGGAGCGAGGCATCAAGTGTTCCAGGAGCAAAAGATCTACCTCAGGTCTTTGAACATATCTATGCCCTAGAAAAACCAGCTGCCAGTTTAGTCTTGTGGGGTGCGGCTAAAAGCGGGCGGGAAATCCAATTCATCTTCTACTCAATGTCTGATGTAGGTTATCCAAAATTGAAGTGCTTTGCACTTGATATTGCATTTGAAGTCAAACACAACCCTAAAGACCGTATGGAAAGTAGTATATTACTAGAATGTGCTGCACAGCCGGACTAACTGACCTATGAAAATCATTCTTTATGCTGCAGAGGGCTCCAACAGCTCTGAAAGGGTTGAATGGGCTCTTTGCCATAAGGCAATCGCTTATGAGCGGGTTGAGGTCGCTCCGGAGGAACTAAAGACTAGCTACCTGACAATCAACCCTTTTGGATACGTGCCCGCTATCTCGCTGGATGGAGAAATCATCTGCGAATCTCTTGCCATCATCGAGTGTCTGGAGGAGCTGTTCCCTAAACGGCCTCTGCTGCCATATGATCCCATTAAACGGGCAAAGGTACGCCAAGTCTGCGAGTATGTGAACAGCACCATACACCCTGCCCAGAACAGGAGCGTCCTTTCCTTTTTGCGGCCTGAGTTATACCAACGGCACCTGTTTTTGACTCGGGATGAGGATTCCCAAATCACTTGAATTGTGATTCAACATTGGGAAAGGAGATTCCCAATGTCAGCGATCCCATTGCGCCGAGACTATGATGCTTCTTCGTTACGAACTCTTGCTTGTCAAAGTAAGGATGTCAGGCAGAGCCGCCGCCTTCTTGCTCTTGCTGCTGTTTATGATGGGTTGTCGCGCTTGGAGGCGGCACGCATGGGCGGCATGGACCGCCAAACACTGCGAGACTGGGTGCATCGGTTTAACGCAGAAGGGCCGCAGGGCCTGTACAATCGTAAGATCCCAGGCCGTGCCCGGTGGTTAAATAAAGAGCAAATGGCTGAATTTGCAGATCTGGTTGAGGCTGGACCTGATTTACAACAGCACGGCGTAATTCGCTGGCGGCGGCGAGATCTGCAAGTTGTGATCGAGCAGAAGTTTGGGGCCAGTTATAGCGAAAGGGCTATTTCAAGCCTCCTCAGAGTTCTGGGGTTTTCTCGGGTCAGCGTTCGGCCACAGCACCCGGCACAGGACGAGCAAGTTATGGAGACATATAAAAAGACTTCCATGCCCGGCTTAAAGAAATAAAAGCGCGCTTGCCCTCACAAACATCCATGGAAATCTGGTGGCAGGACGAAGCCCGCATTGGTCAAAAAAATGGGCTCACCAGAAGGTGGGCAAAAAAAGGAACGAGACCACGGGCTCCCAGCGACGGGCGCTATCAATCAACCTATGTATTCGGTGCCATCTGCCCCGCCCTCGGCAAAGGGGTTGCTCTTGTTTTGCTCAAAGCCAATACAAATGTCATACAGTTACATCTGGCAGAGATCAGCCGAAACATTACCAAAGGGGCGCACGCAGTGGTCCTGATGGATCAAGCGGGTTGGCATACAACAGCAAAACTGAAGTTGCCTGATAATATAACCATCTTGCTGCTCCCACCCCGTTCTCCGGAGTTCAACCCGGTTGAAAATGTTTGGCAGTACTTACGGCAAAACTGGCTCTCTAACCGAACCTTTCAAGACTACCAGGAAATTGTCGATGCCGCCTGTTCCGCTTGGAATAAGCTTATTCAACAACCCCACACAATCACATCAATCGGTAGACGAAATTGGGCGCATACAGGTCAATTATAAGTGCCGTTGGTATTACAGGCCGCTCAAAAGAAAGACCTGCGTGCCAGATGGTGCTCCCAAACATTGCCCAAACTGAAGAGCCTTTTGTGGAAAGAGAGTAAATTTGCCGTTGGGCATGCGTTCACCCTTGCCGATATCTTCGTGGCAGTGATCTATAGGAAGGCGCGAAGCCACGGAATGCCGGTGGATCGCGAGTTTGAGGAGCACTGCGATTTTCTCAAACTCTGCAAATATTCACCTCCAGAGCTATCAAAAGCAAACTAACCCACTTTCTTCAACCGTCTCTGCTCATGCTTATACGCTGTCCAGCCGCCAAGCTTTATGCCCCACAAGATCATGAAATAAGTAAGTGCAGCAACACCAATCAACAAAGAGGCAAAAAGGGTTGCGTTCTCTTTAATGAGCAGCACCAGCGCAGACTCTTCTTTTATGAGGTCGGCTATGGTTATAGCAATCAAACCAGCAGAGATAAGCATCAGCGAGGCAAAACACAGTGCTGTCAGCTTATGAAGGGGTTTGCCTTTAAGGCGTATTTGATGCCTCTCATAAACTTTCTGTCCCACCAACATTCCGGCCAGTATGGCAATCACCCTTCCCACGTGCTCTAGAGGCAAGGAAGTCTGGAAGAAATGAACGGTTACAAATTCAGTCGCAAACATGGCAATGTTTACGAGAAGGATGACCATGACAAAGCGTAGGGTCAGCCTGAAATAGTTGAGTTCTTTATCACTCATGGAATCACCGGATTTTTAAAAAATGAATTTCAGTTTCTCTAGACTATCTGACCATAAAGCGCAAAAGCCGGTCCCGTTCAGAACCGGCTTCTTTTCATTTCACTAACTTCTTTAGCAGCTTATCCGCCGAAGTCATCCAGCATGATGTCTTCGCGTTCAACACCCATATCAATCAGCATGTTGATGACGGAGGTGTTCATGATCGGGGGACCGCACATGTAGTATTCGCAGTCTTCCGGCGCGGTGTGATCCTTCAGGTACTCGTTGTAGAGCACATTATGGATAAAGCCGGTGTAGCCGTTCCAGTCATCTTCTGGCAGCGGATCGGAAAGAGCCACGTGCCATGTGAAGTTGGGGTTTTCTTCCGCCAGTTTGTTGAAATCTTCCACGTAGAACATTTCACGCTTGGAGCGGGCCCCGTACCAGAAGGTGACTTTGCGGTCTGTAGACAGACGGCGAAGCTGGTCGAAGATGTGCGAGCGCATTGGCGCCATACCGGCACCCCCACCAACAAACACCATTTCCTTGTCCGTATCACGAGCAAAGAATTCACCGAACGGACCGGAGATGGTCACCTTGTCACCCGGCTTCAGGTTGAAGATGTAGGAGGACATCAGACCTGCTGGAATATCGGTGGACCCTGGAGGCGGGCTGGCGATACGCACGTTCAGCATGATGATACCCTTTTCTTCAGGGTAGTTCGCCATGGAGTACGCACGGGTGACCGGCACATCAGAGCGGGCCACATTATCCCAGAGCTTGAACTTGTCCCAATCACCGCGATATTCCTCGGCGATGTCGAATTCCTTGTAGGAGTTCTGGTAGGGAGGACATTCAATCTGGATGTAGCCACCAGCGCGGAAGTCTACGTTCTCACCAGTTGGCAGCTCCAGAACAAGTTCCTTGATGAAGGTTGCAACGTTGTCGTTGGAGCGGACAGTACACTCCCACTTTTTAACGCCGAACACTTCTTCAGGCACTTCGATTTTCATGTCCTGTTTGACAGCAACCTGACAAGACAGGCGGTCACCACAGCGCGCTTCGCGCTTGTTGATATGGCTTTCTTCTGTTGCCAGAATGGAGCCGCCGCCTTCATGTACCTTCACCCGGCACTGGGCGCAGGTGCCACCGCCACCACATGCGGAAGGCACGAAGATCTTCTCGTCAGAAAGCACTGAAAGAAGTTTGCCGCCCGCTGGCACCGAAATGGTTTTCTCACCGTTGATCTCGATGTTCACATTACCGGAAGACACCAGCTTGCTGCGCGCCGCCAGAATGATGAGAACGAGGGACAGAACGATGAGTGTAAAGAGTGTAATACCCGAAGCAAAATCAGCCATTTACCAGTTACCCCTTACAGTTTTACGCCGGAGAAAGCCATGAAACCCATAGCCATCAAACCTGCGGTGATGAAGGTGATGCCCAGACCTTGCAAGCCTGCTGGCACGTCGGAGTATTTGAGCTTTTCACGGATACCCGCCATTGCAGTGATCGCCAGTGCCCAGCCAAGACCGGAAGCAACGCCATATACGGAGGATTCAGCGAAGTTGTAGTCACGCTCCACCATGAACAGGGAGCCGCCGAGGATAGCGCAGTTCACGGTGATGAGTGGCAGGAAGATACCAAGAGCGTTGTAGAGCGCCGGGAAGTACTTATCGAGCACCATTTCCAAGATCTGCACAATCGCCGCGATCACGCCGATGTAGGAAATGAGGCCGAGGAAACGAAGGTCAACGCCTTCAAGACCAGCCCATGCCAGAGCGCCATCGTTGAGCAGGTAGGTGTAGATCAGGTTGTTAACGGGAACAGTGATTGCCTGAACCACAACAACGGAGATGCCCAGCCCCACAGCCGTTTCCACCTTTTTGGAAACAGCAAGGAACGTACACATGCCAAGGAAGAAGGACAGAGCGATGTTTTCAATAAAGACCGCTTTGACAAAGAGGGAAACAAGACCTTCCATAATCAGTGAGCTCCCTCGGATTCAATAATTTTATAGTCGGCTTCTTCAACCTGTGCCGGCTTCCAAGTGCGGAATGCCCAGATGAGAAGGCCGATGGCAAAGAACGCGGATGGCGGCATGAGCAGCAGGCCGTTTGGCACGTACCAGCCACCGTTGTTGACTGTTTCCAGAATCTGGACGCCGAACAGGGACCCTGAGCCGAACAACTCACGGATCACGCCAACGATCATCAGGATCAGGCCATAACCAAGGCCGTTGCCGATACCATCAATGAAAGACGGGATTGGCGGGTTCTTCATGGCGTAAGCTTCTGCGCGGCCCATCACAATACAGTTGGTGATGATAAGGCCCACAAACACGGAGAGTGTCTTGGAGATATCGTAGAGATACGCCTTCAGGATCTGGTCCACGAGAATAACAAGGGACGCAATGATCACCATCTGCACGATAATGCGGATGGAAGACGGAATCTGGTTACGCAGGCACGAAATGAAGAAGTTGGACAATGCAGTCACAGCTGTCACCGCAATTGCCATAACCAGCGCCACTTTCAGCGAGCTTGTAACCGCCAATGCGGAACAGATGCCCAAAACCTGAAGGGTGATCGGGTTGTTGTCGACAAGCGGGTCGAGCAACATTTCCTTTTTGCTCTCAGCCATCAGGCCTCTCCCTTCTTCAGGTTTTCAAGGAATGATTTAAAGCCCTGCTCACCCATCCAGAACTGAACGAGGTTGTTCACACCGCGCGAGGTGAGCGTTGCACCGGCCAGCGCGTCAATGTGATACTGGGCGTCATCAGGATTGGAACTGACTTTCTTGGAAACGTTGATGCGCACATCACCTTCCCCGTCATAAACCTTCTTGCCCGGCCACATGGCTTGCCACTTCGGATTGTCCACTTCCGCGCCAAGGCCCGGAGTTTCTGCATGCTCATAAAAGCGCAGACCATAGACATCGTTGCCGTCTGAATTCAGCGCAATGAAGCCGTAAAGGGTGGACCAAAGACCGTAGCCGTGAATTGGCAAAACTATGCGCTTGATCTCTCCAGCCTCATCACGAAGCAGGTAGATGGCGGCAATGTTGGCCTGACGGTTGATAGACGCTGGATCGTTTTCCAGATCACGGCTGAGAGCCGGATCTTTGGACGCCTTACGCTGGTCGTAAGTTGCTGGATCAGCTGCATCGGTGAACTTACCGGTTTGCAGATCAACCAAGCGCACTTCAAATGCGGAGAAGGCTTTCTCAACGTCTTGGCCAGCTTCATAAAGGCCCGCGACTTTGAGGATGTTTACCTTTTTATCCAGCAGCTTGTTGATTTCCTGCTGCGGCTTCAACATCACCGCAGCGCCGGAAACAATCATGGAGCAGAATAGGCAAAGCACAATCGCCACTGTGAGCGTGCGCGGAGCAGAATCCAGCGGCATGGCTTTAAAGCGTGCCCAAAAACCCTTAGGCGCTGCCGTTTGACTTGTCGTATCAGGCATGACGCTTCTCCCTGCGGGTAATATTGGCTTTCACCACGTAGTAATCGATGAGAGGTGCGAAGATGTTTGCAAACAGGATCGCCAGCATCATGCCTTCAGGGAACGCAGGGTTCACAACGCGGATGAGAACACACATGACACCGATCAAGGCACCGTAGACCCAGCGGCCTTTGTTGGTCATTGCCGCAGTCACCGGTTCAGTCACCATGAACATGAGACCGAACATGAAGCCGCCAGTAACCAAGTGCCAGTACCAAGGCAGAGCAAACATTGGGTTGGTGTCGGAGCCGATGAAGTTGAAGAGGCTGGAAAGCCCGATCATGCCAATGAGACAGCCCAGAACCAGACGGTAGTTGGCTATGCGTGCCACCATCAAGAACAAGCCACCCAGAGCGATAGCCACAACGGAAGTTTCGCCGAAAGAGCCCTGAATTGTGCCAAGGAAAGAGCTTGTCCAGGTGATGCCTTGCGCTGCCAGACCTTCAACACCGCTGCTAGCTGCTACACCCAGCGCAGTTGCGCCGGAAAAGCCGTCTACCGGTGTCCAGATACTGTCGCCGGACATGGCGGCAGGATAGGCAAAGTACAGGAACGCACGGCCAACAAGCGCCGGATTCAGGAAGTTTTTACCAGTGCCGCCAAACACTTCCTTACCGATGACAACACCAAAGGCGATGCCAAGGGCCACTTGCCACAACGGTGTGGAAGCAGGAAGAATGAGCGTGTAGAGCATGGAAGTCACGAAGAAACCTTCGTTCACATCATGCCCGCGCACAGCGGCAAAAATCACCTCGAAAATACCGCCGACTGCCAGTGTGACCACGTAGATCGGCAGGAAGTAGAGCGCCCCATGCAGCACATTGGCAAACACGTTGGCAGGGTTGAAGCCGATGCCAAGCGAGCTGAGAATAAACGCCCGCCAGCCCGGTACATCCGCAATGCCCATGTTGGCAAGGGCAGAGTTGGCCTGATAGCCGGTGTTGTACATGCCGAACAAAATGGCCGGAATGGTGGCCAGCACCACATAAGTCATCACCCGTTTCAAGTCAGCATTGTCACGCGCATGAGGCGCGGCCCGTGTGACTGTTTTCGGAGTGTACAAGAACGTGTCTACGAGTTCGTAGACAGCGTAGAACTTCTCATATTTGCCGCCCTTTTCAAAGTGCGGCGCTATGGAATCCAGTTTACTGCGCAAACCCAAGGATCAACCCTCTTTCTCGATTTGTTCAAGGCTGGCCCGCAGCGCTGCCCCGTACTCGTTTTTGCTATGGCAAATGAAGGTGCAAAGCGCCAAATCTTCCTCGTCCAGCTCCAAAGCGCCAAGCTTTTGGGCAAGATCCGTATCACGTGTCACCAAAGCGCGAAGCAGCTGAGTCGGCAGCACATCCATAGGCACAACGCGCTCATAAGACCCGACAGGAACAATGGCGCGCACCGAACCGTGCAGGCTGGTGCTGAATGGGAACTTCAGGGCTTTGCGGAACAGACTGGAAGGATGCACATTGAGGTTTGACCATTTCCTCATGGAAGGGCGAACCCAGCCCATAACTTCTTGGCTGCGATCTTCTTCCATTAGCGTTACCTGTGTGTGGTAACGGCCAAGGAAGTTGAAGCTTCCAGCGGCATGAAAGCCGGAAAGGATGGAGCCGGAGATGCGGCGGGTCTCAGAAGAAATATCCTCTTCACCGTTCAAGAGATCGTCAAGATCTGCGCCTTCACGGGTTTTGACCAAACGTGCCTTGATCGCCTTGGGACCACAGATTGCCACCACACGGGAGGTATCCAGCTTGCCGGTCAGGAACAGACGGCCAATGGCCTGAACGTCCTGATAACCGATAGTCCAGACGGTTTTATTTTCATTAACCGGATCAAGGAAATGGATATGCGTGCCCGCAAGGCCTGCCGGATGCACACCCTCAAAAGTTTCCATCTGCACGCCGTCAATGTTCGCGCCGGGGATGGAGTCTTTTGGATTGTGGCAAACAAAGGTTTTGCCTTCGCTCAGCTTGGCAATGACCTGAAGGCCACTTGTAAACGCAGCCTCATCCGCCTTGATGATTGTTCCCGCATCTGCCGCCAGTGGATTTGTGTCCATTGCGGTGACAAAAATGGAGCGTGGCTTGGTGCCAAACAGCGGAACCTTGGAATAAGGCCGCGTGCGGAAGGAGGTCCACAGGCCGGACTTCGCCAGCTGCTCACCAACATCTTCAGCACTGATCTTTTTCAGTTTATCGGCAGAGTAGGCGTTGAAGGAAGTTTCCTCTTCCGCATCATCCAAACGGATAACAACACTCTCAAGCACACGGCGTGCGCCGCGGTTGATGGCTTCAACAACACCGCCGCCCGGTGCCACATAATTGATTTCTGGAGATTGCTTATCAATGAAAAGAGGCTGGCCCTTGGCCACTTTGTCCCCTTCTGCAACAAGCATTTTTGGCTTAAGGCCAACGAAGTTACTGCCATTCACAGCAACCCGACGGACAACAGCACCTTTAGATATCTCTTGCAAAGGCGCGCCTGTAACAGGCAAGTCCATTCCTTTAGTTATCTTCATTCCGTAACCTATTCGGCTCCGACAGGTCTAAAACGAGAAGGTGGAACAGTAAGAATACGGTGTTGGCAACTGTAAATATCCGGCGAAAAGGCCAAGATGTCACAGCGCTGGAGTGTTGACTTCCAACCAAAAAACAACGATTTCCTACTTCGAGAACTTTTCCAGCAACCAACCCGTTCACCGCTGGAAATTTGTGATCCCGCACCTAAGGCCCGACCTGTCTCTAGAGCATACACAAATGTATGCAGTACAGATCGACTAATAAAGTTAGCAGGGCTAGTACCCTGAACGCCGTCTTGTTTCAATAGATTTCGCCACAGGTGACGTTACGGAAAGCTCAAAAATATTCGCTTCGGCAGCAAATGATCAGTATTTGTTGTTAGGATTCAACGTGATCTCGCAGTCTCTCTACGTTTCACTGCAATCGAAGATCGTTTTCACAAGTGCAGCAACCGCTATTTTCTTGACTTCAAGTGAAAACTAATTAGATAGCCCAAGCAAACTGACAGTGTTTAAAGGGCTTTTATGCGAATTCTTCCAGTTGTTGCCACTCTCTTACTGGTTTCTGCCTGCGTACAGGAAGATCCCAGCCGGGAAACGATCAGCTTAACAGGGTCCACCATGGGCACCACCTACACGGTGAAAGCCATTAAAGGGGATGCACCTATTACCGCTGACGAGCTGCAATTTGAGGTGCAGGAAGCCTTGAAGGACGTGAACGATAAAATGTCCAACTGGGTGAAAACCTCTGAAGTGGAGCGCTTCAACCGCTCACAAAGCACAGAGTGGACACCCATTTCCGCAGATTTCAGTGCGGTTTTAGGTGAAGCCTTTACTATTCACGAGGAAAGTACAGGCCGTTTCGACGTGACACTGGCTCCGCTGATTGACCTTTGGGGATTTGGCCCAAGTGAAGACCAGCCATCACGCCCTTCTGATGAGAAGATTGCACAGGCGCTGGAGTCCGTTGGCATGCAAACCAAGCTGGAATACAGAAACTCCCCCCCGGCTCTACGTAAAGTGAACCCGGAGACTACTGTGAACCTGTCCGCCATCGCCAAAGGATATGGCGTAGACAAAGTGGCCGCGACGCTGGAGTTCAACGGTATTCAGGAATATCTGGTAGAAATTGGTGGCGATTTGATCACCAAAGGCAATAATGCAAGCAATGTTCCTTGGGTCGTGGGTATTGAAAAGCCCGATACTGCCCGCCAAACGGTGCAGGAAGTCATCCAGCTGAAAGACAAGGCCCTCGCAACATCAGGGGATTACCGGAATTACAAGGAAGTGGACGGTAGGCGTCTTTCCCATATTCTGGACCCAGTTACCGGTTTACCAATCGAGCACAAACTGGCTTCTGTCACTGTGATTGCAGAGAGTGCCACACGGGCCGATGGGCTGGCGACAGCCATTTACGCTTTGGGTGATGCACGAGGCATGCATCTTGCCTTAATAAAAGATCTCCCTATCTTCATGATCATTCGCGAAGGGGATTCCTTCGTAGAAAAAGCTTCACCAGCCTTCAAAGCGCTGCAAAATCAACACTCCACGGATGAGGGTACCTCATGATCACGTTTTTAATCGCTTTTGTTCTGCTTGCCCTGATCATTGCGGGAATGTCCATCGGTGCTGTTTTCAGAAACAAGCCCATTACCGGCAGTTGCGGCGGTTTGAACGCTATCTCCGGCGCGGACAAATGTGTTGTGTGCCAGCGGGAGATTGACCCCAACAGCCCCCTAAAAGAGCAGCTTTCACCTTGCAAGCGTGCTCAAAAAGATCTGGCAAGTGAAGCTGCTGGTTAAGCTGGCACAAATGAACTTCTGACTGTGAACGGGCCCATGGCCCGTTTTTTTGTGTTTAACACCCCCGACTACAGAGCAAAAAGATATAAGCTCCCCTCCCCCATTTACCACTGAGTTGACACGCAGCTGAACTTATATAACCATATGGTTATGAATCAGCTTAATTACTCGACCCCGCCACAAAACCTTGATGCTGTGTTTTCAGCTTTGGCTGATCCAACCCGCCGCGCAATTCTTACAAAGCTGGCGCAGGGTGAAACTTCGGTAAACGACCTCGTAAAGCAATTTGACATCTCTCAACCAGCTATCTCCAAGCACCTGAAGGTGCTTGAGCGGGCTGATCTGGTGGAAAGAGCCGTAGACAAACAACGCCGTCCAGCCCGAATTAAGGCCGAACCCATGAAGGCTGCCATTCAATGGCTGGAGGAATTTAGCAAGTTTTGGACATCCAATTTCGATCAACTGGATGTTCTTCTGGAAGAACTCAAAAATTCAGAGAGCAAGGAGTGAAGGAAATGAGTGACATACCCACCTATGTGCTGGAACGAACATTTAATGCCCCCGTGGAACTGGTGTGGCGGACATGGACAGAGCCAGATCTTATTGCTCGCTGGTATGGGCCAAATGTGGAAAGCGTTATCCATAAACTGGATGTGCAAAAAGGCGGTTTGTGGCTCCATGAAATGAAATGGGGTGATAAGTCGAATTACCAGCGGATTGAGTACACGGAAGTTGTTCCCAATGAGAAGCTGGTCTGGCTTCACGCCAATGCCGATGAAAACTGGGACATCTCGGCAAATCCAATGATGCCTGACTGGCCGCGTATTCTTTTGACCACCGTCACATTCGAGCAGGAGGGCGAGAGCACAAAGATGCGCCTGACCTGGGTGCCCCACGAAGCGTCGGAAGCAGAGATCAAGTACTTTGCCGCTGCCGTTGGCGGTGCCGACAAGGGCTGGAAATCTGGCATGGATCTGCTGGAAAAACTGCTGCTTGAGCTACAAAACAAAGTTGAGGCCTAAGCCTTTCGGTCTCCTCAAACTCTCTTGGCTGAGGGTTTGAGGAGGGAACCTGTTTTATTCCAATACGCTATTCCCAGAGTTTATCTTTCCGGATTGCCCGCTTCATAACTGCCCCGCCCAAACAGGCAGCTACGCTAAGGGGGCTAAATTTTGCTGAGCCAACCGTCATCTGGTTTCTAAAGCCCGCGACAACAGACAGTTTTTTGCCAAGGCTATCCAATCCCGCTTTCGCAACAACATCCGGCTTCATGGAAGAGACAGGAAGCTTATCCCAATCTACGCCATTGTCTTCCGTCATGGCTGTCTCTGTCATCCCCGGAGACAATATGCACACATCAACGCCTTTGGGTTTCAGCTCTCCATAAAGAGACGCGCCGAAATTGAGCACATAAGACTTGGTGCCAGCATAGTTGCTGAAATAAGGGCTTGGCATATGCGCCACAATGCTTGCCAGAAGCAAAATTCCCCCTCGCCCGCGCGAGATCATTGGCCTTGCAAAATGATGGGCAAGCTGCATTGTAGAAAGAACGTTGAGCCGGATCATACGTTCTTGCACCTCAAGATCTATTTTCCCGAACGCACCATTGGTTTCAATGCCGGCAGCATGAACAAGAAGACCGATATCCTTGTCTGTTGCGGTGACAGCCTCTATCCCTTGCGCGCTGGCCAGATCGGCTGCGATATACTCGGCTTTCACCCCATATTTATGAGCAAGCTTCTCGGCGTTTTCTTTCAAAACATCTTCGCGTCGGGCAACCAAGACAAGGTTAAGGCCCCGCTGTGCCAGCTGGTGAGCAAGTTCCGCCCCGATGCCAGACGTAGCGCCGGTCACAAGCGCCCATTCCCCATATTTTTTTCTAAACTGCTCATACATTGAAGATCTCCTACCCCCACCCAAGAATCGTATTCTGCGGCTTACAGTATGAGCAAGTTTTGGGGCTCTATCAATCTTGGTGGAGGGAAAGGCAGGGGCTCCTCTCTATTGGGTCCAGCTGAAACTTCCAAAAACCAAGAGACAGAAGCTTAGAGTAGATAAGACACCATAGAGCCAGCAGCGCCCCTTCCAACCCTGGTTCTGGTGTTTCCAGTTTTCACGAAAGCCCCTACCGGAAAAAGCAAACACCACCAGAAAAACCACTCCCCACCAGCGCGGCATTTCGTGAAACAGGTTAAGCAACGCATCCATTACAGCAAGTCCTCTTATTCTTATTGTTGCGGCAGGTCTTTAACTGGATGTTTTGTGCGTCGCAATGGCTCATATCAAAAGGCGGCTCTGTTCATTGCTCAAGATCTTCCACAGTCTTTTTCCCTTCTCCGCCTGCAGCTGTTGCTGCAAATGAACATAGGAAGCCGAAAATAGCCCCTTCCACAACAAACCATTGGGGACCTGCCTCAACGCCGCTGGCCTGCAAACTCATGGCGCCGAATTGCGCAAACAAATTATAATTGAAAAGAACGAGGATAAAGTTCATCCATCCACCAATCCATGGACCGACAAACCACCATGGCATCGGCATTCTAATCACCGGATTATAGGTGAAGACACCCGAGAGCCCAATAAAAGCACCAATAGAGGTGTACCAGAACAAGATCGCCAGCCGAAACTTCATATCAGCCTCTGGCCAAATAGAAGGAATAATAAAAAAGCCGAGTAGACCCACACCAAACCCAATGAGTTTGGCAACAACTATACGAGTGAAAAGTGAGGGTTTTGCAAACATTTTTCCACCAACTCCAGCATATTAACCCGACCTTTCAATAGGTAAGCATAAAACTCAGGTTGGTGACACTAAAGTTTTCATTAAACGTATGGACTTAGTGAGAACAAGCGAGTAGAAGGCGCGTATAGGTCAAAGAGTCGGGTGTAACCAGACAGCTTCGTGAAAAGAGGCGGTTGCAATGGTTCGTGCAAAGTTGACGCAGACCCAGTTGCACATTAAAAAGCACTCGAGAAGAACAAAGGCAGCAATGAAATGCTCCTCATTCCACCCACATTTATTGGGTCGAATGCATACTTTCCTCGAAAGAAAACTATATGACACTTCACGAAGGGGTTGCCCCAGCGCTTGCCACAGCCTTGGAAGAGCGCGGCTACACCAGTTTGACACCCGTCCAGTCCTCTGTTTTGGAAGCGGATGCGGATGGAAAAGATCTTCTAGTTTCAGCTCAAACCGGATCCGGTAAAACCGTTGCATTCGGTCTGGCGATCGCACCAGAATTGCTTGCGGACCAGAATGAGCTGCAGTCTACAAAAGAGCCACTTGCTCTTGTTGTTGCACCAACCCGCGAATTGGCACTTCAGGTCAGTAAAGAACTTGAGTGGCTTTACCGTCCAGCCAAAGCGCGTATTGCAACGTGCGTTGGCGGCATGGATATGCGCAAAGAACGCCGCAACCTTGCTGGCGGAATCCATATTGTTGTTGGCACACCTGGCCGTCTGCGCGATCACATCGAACGCGGTTCTTTTGCCACCAAAAGCCTGCGCACTGTGGTTCTGGATGAAGCCGATGAAATGTTGGACATGGGCTTCCGCGAAGATCTGGAGTTCATTCTTGGTGCAGCGCCGGAATCTCGCCGTACATTGATGTTCTCCGCAACTGTTCCAAAGCAGATTGCCAACCTTGCCAAACAGTACCAGAAAGACGCCCTGCGTATTTCCACTGTTTCCGAGCGTGAGCAGCATCAGGACATCGAATACCGCGCCCTGCAGGTTGCTCCGAACGACCGCGAAAATGCGATCATCAACGTTCTTCGCTACTATGAAGCACAGAACACGATCATTTTCGCCGGAACTCGCGAGATGGTGAAACACCTGTCCTCCCGTTTGGGCAACCGTGGTTTCTCCGTTGTTGCACTGTCTGGTGAACTGAGCCAGAACGAGCGTAACCACGCACTTCAAGCAATGCGCAGTGGCCGTGCCCGCGTTTGTGTGGCAACCGATGTTGCTGCCCGCGGTATTGATCTGCCGAACCTTGATCTCGTGATCCACGCGGACTTGCCAACCAACTCCGACACCTTCTTGCACCGTTCTGGCCGTACAGGCCGTGCTGGCCGTAAAGGTGTGTGTACCCTCATCGTACCACACACACGTCGCCGCTCAGCTGTTCGCCTTCTGGGCTTTGCAAAGGTGAAAGCGGATTGGGCTCCAGCTCCAACTGCAACCGAAATTGTAGACAAAGACCGTCAACGTCTCTTTGCTTCTGATGTGCTGACAACAGCGCCGAATGAAGACGAAGCACCAGCAGTAAAAGAACTTCTTGAAAAGTTCGGCGCTGACAACATTGCAGCGGCATATTTGCGCCAGCTGCAAAAAGACCTTCCAGCTCCTGAAGAGCTGCTGGCAGGCGGCGGCGACTTTACAGAAGAGCGCAAGTCTCGCAATAAGTTCGAAGACGGCGTCTGGTTCCGCATGAACGTTGGTCGCAAGCACAATGCCGACCCGCGTTGGTTGCTGCCAATGATCTGCCGTGCCGGCCATGTATCCAAACAGGATATCGGCTCTATCCGCATCTTTGACGCTGATAGCCGTGTAGAACTTCCAGGCAATCTGGCAGACAAGTTCGCTGAAGCGATCAAAACCCACGGCACTGGTGAGAAAAACATCACCATTACCCGTATTGAAGGTAATCCTGACCGTGGTGGCAGCGGACGTCGGCCACCTCGCAAGAACTTCAAGGGTGGCGGAGAACGTGGCGGCTTCAACCGCAAAGGTGGTGGTGGTGGTGATCGCCACCGCAAAGGCGGCAATGGCAACCGTGATCGCCGTGAAGGCGGAAAACGTGGCGGCGGTGAACGTGGTGAGCGTCGCTCAGCTGCTCCTGAAAGCTAAAGCGTGTTCCGTTTGATTGGATTCAATCAAACGATAACAATATAAAAGTTAGAGTGCGCAGCGTGAATGCAACGTGCTCTAAACTCTTTAAAGGCGGGAACTCTCCCGCCTTTTTTGTTGCCGTAAAATTTCACTGGGCAGCAGGCATGGTAATTCGGTCAAAGGCACCGAAGTTTGGCTTTTCCGGATTGATCAAGTCTGTATCGAAGGATTGAGATTCTTGACAGTACTGCTGGCTGAGGTTCCACTGTCCACTGCCCAAAAACTCGCTGTACCCGCTGAACCCCTTAGACATGCTGAGCCAAGTGTATTTGGTCAAGTTATCTGAAAGAAGGTTGGAGCAGATGAGACCGCTGCCATAAGCGCCCACAATGAACGGGTTTCCCTGACTGCGAAACACTTGATTTACAGCTACAAAATACGGTTTGATGTGGGACTCGTAATCCTCTTGAGAGGCATCGTAATCAACTGCAAAGTAGATACCGCTTCCATAAGGCTGGCCGATCATGTTCTGCGCCTGGTCTATAGCAACTTTTGCATCTTTCTCGCCCAGCGCGGAAGTGAAGCATGAAGCGGCATTATTTGCATCCTCATAAACGGTAAACAAAGACAGACCGGCATCAAGAAGTTGTTGCGCCTCTCCCTCCGAAAGCCGTTTCCATGCACTAAGCGAGAGGTATCGCCCGACAGCGACTACATTGTACTGCTTGAGCGCACTGATACTGGGAACAGCATTGCCTGCGGTATCCACGGCATACTCTGAGTTATTTGACATATTTTCTCCTCTCATGACTGCCCAAAGGACGGACCGGTAGAGGACATGTGAAAATAACTATTATTTATGTAATACAATTAGTTATACAAATAATGTGCATTTAATGGACTTCAGTTTAGGGCGGTGAGCTACGCCAGCTCCCAACTGCTCCAGACTTTGCTCACAATATGGACACTGCCAGTTACAATCGGTGCATGTTTAAGCAATCACGGGTTTAGCTATGGGTGCCACATTTTCATACACTGGCATAAAACACTTTTCTTCTTAAGAACTTATCCGTTTTCAACCGAGAAAAATGCTCGTTGGCATGGTCTTTGCTCAACTTCATTTGGTTCGTTTTGATACCCATTTTCATGATCGGCAAAGGCGCCAATCACCCGCAATGCTGCAAACACCAAAGCTGACATAACCCACGACCTGAAGGCCCGTGCGTGAGCCGCATTGCACACCCAGTTTCAAGTGACAGAACGCTGGGCGTCGCCCACGAACCTTTTTAGAGTTTCATTGCTTCAACTCAAAGGATTTCCAATGTCTTACTTACCTCCCCCCGAGTTTGTTGGTAAAATGGTTGATGCCGGACAGCAAAAAGTCCTGATGTCGACACGAGATACCTTGATCCGCGCGTTTATGGCTGGTGCAATTCTAGCCCTAGCTGCGGCCTTCGCAGTAACCATTACCGTGCAAACGGGCCAGCCATTGGTTGGTGCCATCCTGTTTCCCGTTGGCTTTTGTCTTCTTTACCTATTGGGCTTTGACCTGCTCACCGGGGTATTCACCCTTGCGCCCCTTGCCCTTATCGCCAAGCGCCCCGGCGTGACCCCGCAGGGGATTATGCGGAACTGGGGACTGGTGTTTTGCGGCAACTTTGCCGGAGCCTTTACCGTGGCAGTGATGATGGCCATCATCTTTACCTTCGGGTTTTCCGAGGCTCCAAACGCAGTGGGGCAAAAAATCGGCACCATTGGTGAAGGACGCACAGTAGGATATGCAAACCACGGCGCTGCTGGCATGCTGACTTTGTTTATCCGCGGGGTTTTATGTAACTGGATGGTCTCAACAGGCGTTGTAGCGGCGATGATGTCCACCTCCGTTTCAGGCAAAGTCATCGCCATGTGGATGCCCATTATGCTGTTCTTCTATATGGGATTCGAGCATTCCATTGTAAACATGTTCCTGTTTCCATCCGGTCTGATGCTTGGTGGTGATTTCTCCGTCATGGATTATCTGCTCTGGAACGAGATTCCCACGGTCATCGGAAACCTTGTGGGTGGTTTGGCTTTTGTTGGCTTAACCTTATACGCAACACACCTTCCACGCGCTGCTAAGCACTCAGAACCTGCTGCTGATGGCTACGCTGCCCCTGCTGAATAAACCTCTGTTTTCCGGTTGGCATGTTTGTTCAGCCGGAACACCCTACCCTTGACACTTCCCCAAGGAAAAAACATGAATAAACTTGAGGTAACCGAATTTATTTTTGAGCGTAAGCGTAGAACCGGTTTGAGCTGGTCTCAGATTGCCGAAGTCGCAGGCCTTTCTGAAGTTTTCACCGTTTCCGCCTGTCTTGGGATGAACAGCTTTCCACTTGAGAACGCGAAGAAGATAACCCAGCTTTTGGATTTACCAGAGGCGGCGGAGGCAGCTCTTACCCAGTACCCGACCAAAACCTTTGCACAAATAATACCCAGTGATCCCTGTATCTACCGCTTCTACGAGATTGTTGGCGTTTATGGAGAGACTTTGAAGGAGCTTATTCAGGAGAAGGGCGGGGACGGCATTATGAGTGCAATTGATTTTGATATGTCCGTTGAAAAAATCCCCCATGAAAAGGGAGATAGAATTCAGGTGGTCATGAGTGGCAAGTTTCTCCCCTATAGTCGGTGGTAGGCATCCCATTCAAAAGAGTATTCAACAAAGAAATGTTCCTCATTTGTTCAGAATCATGTATGCACGCCACAAAACATCTGAAGTCTACCCAAAGGGAACCACATGAGAGACAGCCTCAGAGAGAAAATCGTTAATGTCTGCAACAGTAAGATTGCTCAAAAAGGGGAGAAGGTGGGCCTTTCCTTCTATGCGTTTTTTGCCAATAAAAACGATGATCCCGACCGTCTTATGGAAGCAGCAGAATGGTGGATCATGACCCATAAGCTTGACCACTTTGAAAAAGCAGTCAAGATTAAGGAAATGGTTCTGTCGGGTAAGTAACCCAGTGTTTGGTGATACGCTGTTCCAGAGCTGTATTCCATGAAACTTTGAGGCCGAAACTGTGACCAAGCATGCTCTTGTTACTGGAGGAAATCGTGGTATTGGGCGCGCAATTGCGCAAGGCCTGTTGGAAAAAGGGCTGAGCGTGACCATTGGCTGCCGCAAGCCTGAGGAGGCGCAAAAGGCAGCAAATGCTTTGCCCTGCGATTATGTGGAGCTGGATGTCTCCAATAAAGAATCCATCAAATCCATTGGTGACCAAATCGCTCCTGTGGATGTGCTTGTGAACAATGCGGGGGTTTTATTCAACCGCCCCTGCCTCACGCATCCGGAGGATTTCGAGGCGTGTATGGCTGTTATGGTGCACGGCCCCTTTGAGCTTATTGGCCTGCTCTCCCCTTCCATGATCCAAAAAGGATACGGGCGCATTGTGAACCTATCTTCTGACTGGGGATCATTTGCGCACAATCTTGAAGGACCGGGAGCCTATGGCATTGCCAAGGCATCTTTGAACGCCCTGACGCTGGCTTTATCCCGGGAACTACCTGATACCGTTAAAATCAACAGTATGTGCCCCGGTTGGGTCAGAACCCAAATGGGAGGGGAAAGCGCCATACGGACCCCTGAAGAGGGGGCCGACACAGCGCTTTGGTTGGCAACCCTTCACGAAGGTGGGCCAACGGGAGGCTTCTTTCGTGATAGAAAGCCATTCCCGTGGTAAGCCTCACCTTGCGATAGAAAGCATGCAGCTGCCCTAAAAGACAGTCGTTTGATTAACAGCCGCTGCCGGGAGTCACTTCTTCGGAAATCAAAGCCGCCAGCTCAAGAACTTTCCAGTCGCTGCGTGCTGCTCCTATCACCATAAATCCGGTTCCAAGTGTACCTTGCTCATGCATTGGGACTGTGGCAGCACAGCCATCCACCAGATTGATAATGGAGGAGTTGCGCAGCATACGCAGATTATGTGTTGCAAAATCCTCCAGAGCTTCTGCAATGGTTGGCGCTGCGGCGGCAACCGTTGGTGCGATCAACACATCATAGTCAGCCGCCAGCGTCTCATAGGCCTCAATAGCCTGCTGGCGCAGTGTTTGCGCCTGCGATAGCTGCTGGGCATTGAAAGTTTCACCCCGTTGCAGGCGGGACATGATATCCTCATCCCCCAGCTGCTTTAACCCCTCTATATGTGCTTGGTGCACAGCATAGGCTTCCGCTCCAACCAACATACGCATGGCTTCAAGCGCTTCCACGAGGATCGGTGCTTCTACTGAAGTGATCTCGGCTCCAGCGGCTTTTAGTTTCTCAACTGAACGGTGAAAATCACTGGCAACCTTACAATCGAGATCTTCCATCATCACCGTTTCAAGCAGGCCGATGCGAAGCCCTTCCACACGATCATACTGAGCGGCAGGGCGCGGCTGCGCACTGATGACCCCATACAGCTCTGCGCACAGGTCCAGACTGCTGGCAAGAGGGCCAGCACAATCAAACGAGCTGGCAAGAGGGAAAACATCATCCATGGGAACAGATTGGCGTGTAGGTTTGAAGCCGAAAATTCCATTCAGTGCTGCTGGAACACGAATGGAACCACCTGTGTCAGTACCCAGTGCTCCATCACACAAGCCATAGGCGACACTCAACGCAGCACCGGAAGACGAGCCACCGGCAATCCGTTTCGGATCAATGGCATTGGCAGGGTGGCCCCAGTAAGGGTTAAGCCCCAGACCAGAATAAGCCAATTCACTCATGGATGTGCGGCCAAACGGCAAAGCGCCGGCGGCTTTCACCCGCGCAATAACGCGAGCATCCTTGCCCGCCGGATAGCGGGAGAGGTAGTAGGGAGACCCCGCGCTTGTCACTTCGCCCTCTTCTTCAAAAAGGTCTTTGACGGAAACTGTTTTACCAAGCAAAGCGGGGCGGGAGGCAAAACGGCTAGCGCTCTTGTCCAAGGCCCGCGCTTGAGCCATGATCTTCTGCGCATCAAATCGGGTGAAAATTTTGGAGGCTTCCTTTTCATCAAGGTCCATAACCCTGTCAATGCCACGCCGCGCAGCATCTTCTGCGCGAAAGAAAAGACTTTGCTGGGGCTTGTTAGGGTTTGAAGTGGTCATGATGAATTCCTCAGGAGCTTACAACAAGCGCTCACTGATGCCGCGAACGCTCCCAAAATGCAATGGAAAAATGCTTCAGGGCGAGCGTTACTGGCACCCGTTAGAAAACCCGCAAGCAGCAAGGCACAATTACCTAAACTTTAAATTGCAATTTATACTTCAACTTCCACCCAAAAGGGCGTAAAGGTACCGCTTGGAACGCCAGATTGTTGTCCATCGGAGTTTCCAGAGCCGTTGGTCAGGATATAGAGGTTGGAACAGGTTGCATGTTAAGTTTGCCTTCAAAGTTATCTTGGGCACTTGCCCTGATGGTTTTCAGCCTCCCGCTCTCCCCTGCTTATTCGCAAAGCATCTATAATAACTCGGGCGTACCAACCCAATGGCGTACCATTGATACACAAGACCTGTTACACACTCTTGGTTATTTTCAAGATGCAAGCGATGGGCGCATGGGAGCAGCCACCCGAGTGGCTATCACCCGTTTCCAACTGGATAACCACTTCCCGGCCACGGGCTATTTAACAGCACAGCAGTTCGCTGTTCTTTCTCAAAAAGCAGCGCAGGCTCGGCCCAAACTTCCCACGCCCTATCAAGGTGTACAGCATCAACTAAACACTCAAACGACCTCAAATGTAGCGTCTTCTGCAGCAAGGCCTAAAACCTTTGAAGAAGGGGACCCTTTCATTGGCAACTGGGGCAGCCGCTGTGTTCATAAATATCAAACCCCACCGGGGAAGCCTAAAGATTCATGCGAACTCATAGTTTCAAAGCAAGGGCACAACTATAAAGTCACATTTCTCGCTTCAACTAATGGCTCCAACTCTAGGAAAATCTGCGAGGTAAACGCAATTATGGAGCGCGGGCCCATTCGTTATGATCCTATCCATACCTATGAGGATGGCCTTTCCGGGCAACTTCAAAATAGCTTTACCTTTGTAACCTATGAAAGAGGCGCTCTTGTTTTAGGTGGCGGCTTGGTGGCTGGCTTTGCCTGTGGAACCTATATTATGCAAGGCGCCTATGCCTTTTATGGAGATGAGTAGAACCTGAGAACCGAGAGTATCTCCAAAAAGTGGATACCGTTTTCTAATTAAAGGTACGCGCCTAAACAATAGCTTAAAGCACTGAACTGTTTCAATAAAACGTCTCACTACTTTGGGCGGGAGGACAGCTTTACGGTAGCGCAACGACAAATGCTTCACGCTTCATACCTTTAATACCGCTCCAGACGGTATTAAAACTGTCTTCCCTGTTTGTTAATCACTAGGCTGAGTTACCCTTTTGTATTTATGCTGGATCACTGCCAGTTCAGCCAGCACCGCCACCGCCCCCGCCCCAGCCACCACTTCCACCACCGCCAGAACCTTCACCAGGTGGAGTTTTACTGGAGACAACACCTGAAGGTTTCCTTTGAACATTGCAAGAAACTTGCATGCGAAATTGCTTATTTTCCATGAGTCTATTCCTTCTCGCTGTATTCCGAAAAGGATAATGCCTACAACCACAGCGAAATAAAAATAACTTTCAATAACTTTAATGTTAAAGAAAATGAGGGCATCGAGCCTCTCATATAAGAATTACACATACACATTATTATATTTTGCAGAAAAAACTCTTCTGTATTCTTTCGGCGTTACTCCAAGGGACTGTTTGAAGTGGTAACGCATTGCCTCGGCATTTGGAAACCCCACTTCATAGCTGATCGTTTCTAATGCCAATTTTGTCGTTTCCAACAAACTACAGGATCTGGCCACCCGCTCCTGTATCAGCCACTGTTTGGCAGGAGTGCCAGTGAGTGCGAGAAACTTCCTCTGAAACGTTCTTGAGGACATTTGAGCAACGCGAGCCATGGTCTCAATATCGTGAAGGTCCGACAAGTTTTCACGAAGACGGTCCATGAGCATTGAAAGGCTGTGTTTGTTTGTGTCCTTTGGCACGGGCTGTTCGATAAACTGTGCCTGCCCACCTTGCCGGTGTGCGTGCATGACAAGACGGCGAGCTACGGAATTGGCTACTTTCGAACCATAATCCTTCCTCACAACGTGCAGGCAGGCATCAATTCCCGCTGAACTTCCAGCAGAGGTTATGATGTTCCCCTCATCTACATAAAGGTCATTGGTTTCAACGCTCACTTTAGGAAACTTTTCACTAAAATGTTGCGCGTACTGCCAGTGGGTTGTGGCGCGCTTTCCATCCAGAACCCCTGATGCTGCCAGAACATAAGACCCTGAACAAATAGAGAGTAACCTTGCTCCGCGAGCATGGGCAGAGCTGATTATCTGGCAAAGTACTTCCGGAACGGGTTCATCCTTCCCCTTCCATCCAGGAACAACAATCAAGTCAGCCTTCAACAAGTCTTCTTGAGTACCCGAAGCTTCAACCAGTATACCGCCAACTACGCGGATGGGGCCACTTTCAACTGCCACGGTGGAGAGGTGATAGAGGTCTCCGCCCAGTTCCGGCCGTGGCAAACCAAATACCTCGCACACTATGCCATATTCAAAAGTACACAGGTTGTCATAGACCAAAGCAGCAACACGAACTGGTGAGCTCCGAAAGTCTCTCGCATCTCGTTTTGGCATTTTTTCCCTCAAATTTGGCGCAGCACGGCGTGGCGCATTCTCACCTATCATGGAATTTTTGCCAAGTATCCATGAAAGACAACAACGGATGTGACAATGAACAAACAACACGACCTGCTAAAATCTGTAGGAACATATTTCGACGCGCTCTACTTTTGTGACACAAAGATGCTCGATGCAGTTTTCCATAAAACCTCCAGCCTTTTCGATGCTGATGAAGGGAGGCTGTTCGTTGAACCCATTGAAAGCTATATCCGCGATGTTGGCTCCCGTACTTCCCCCGCGAGCAAAGGGCAAGAACGGGAGGATGAGGTCCTTCTGATAGATTGGCTTTCCCCCATCAGTGCCACTGTTAAGGTCAGATTACGGTTTCACCAAAACGTGTTTGTTGACCACCTTGGATTTGTGAAGGGGGAAGAAGGGTGGAAAATTGTCTCAAAAATCTGGCACCTTGAAAACGTTAGGGAAGAGGCTGGAAGCGCTTAATTGCTCCTTAACCATCTCTCCACCAATGAGGGGGCAAAAATCCGGCGCATCCATCCGGACTTTCCGCCCCCTCACGACACATGCTGTTATTCATAATTTCACATTTATATAACTTAATTTGAGCCCCCCCTCCTTCCACACTAGTCTTAGGAAAACTCAAGCTCCCTCAAAAAGGATAAGTGCTATGAGCCTCCCTTCTGCCCAGACTATCAAGTCGGCAACCCGTGGCATGCGTGGTGGCGGGTTTTACGACAAGAACTCTGGCCCACAATCAAACAGCATCTCCCACATACTCCCCTGGCTGGAAGAGGCGGTTGCAGACCTGCCAGACGCCGAACATGTGCGTGTTGCTGACTTCGGTTGCGCTGAGGGGCGCAACTCCTTGCGCGCTATGGGGTTTATTGTAGATAATTTGCGCCGGAAGCATTCAGGTCCCGTTTCAATTGTAGAAAGCGATGTGCCAAGCAATGACTACACGGCAATTTTGAATGCAATTGCGCATAGGTCAGCCCCTCCCTTCACAGACCCCCATGTATTTGGAGGTGTTGTCAGCGGCTCGATGTATGACCAACTGCTCCCGCCAGCTTCAACTCATTTGGCCATGTCCTTCAATGCAATTGCCTATATGTCTCGCCGCCCAGCCGAGAGAATAAAGGACCACATAATCCCTGGCGGAATTCCCTCACCTTCCGGAAAAGGTAAGGTTACAGCCAAGGAGTTCGAAATCTGTGCCAAGCAGGCCCGTTTGGATTTGGAACAATTCTTTGAGGCCCGGGCCTTCGAGCTCGTTAAAGGGGGCAAATTATTGGTGCAGTGCTTTGCAAGAAGTACCAAGTTTGGAGAATACCCTGCCCCGACAAATACTTTAAACGAAGCACTGATCGAACTGGTGGAAGCGGGGAAAATACCGCGAGATACCTATGAAAAGTTCTATCGAGCCTCTTATCTTAGAGATCAGGCTGAACTTTTGGCCCCAGTTACAACGGGAGGGAAGTTCTCACATCTGTTTCATGTGGACCGTTTTGAAACATATAATGTAGATGTACCAGCAGTCGTTCAGTTTAAAAGGGATAACAATACATCTGAATATGCGCACCAGCTGGCCAATTTCGTGCGAGCTTATACGGAAAGTGACCTGTACGATGCCTTGGCAACTACGGATCATTCTACTCAGCTTGTGGAAGACGTCTACATGCGAATTGAAGAGATTATCTACCAATCACCAAAGCACTACGAATTCCAATTTCACTGCCACGCAATACTTCTGACATACTTGGGTGATCAAGGCAGATAGCCCAAAACGACAGGATCTGAAAACACCCATAAAGGCTCTTCATCTACCATTATATTTTAACTTGAGAACCATAGACTTTTAGACTGAACATTGGAGAAACCCACGATCGGGAAGAGCAAAGATGAGCAACGAAGCGGCTAATTCCCCCATTAAGGCAACAACAGCTGGAATGGTTGGTCAACAATTCTACGATAAAAACTCCACGCCACAATGGAATACAATTGCCCACGTTCTTCCATGGTTAGGGGAGGCAGTCAAAGAGCTGCCTTCGGAAACACAGTTCCGCCTTGTTGACATTGGCTGCTCTGAGGGTGGTAATTCCATGCGGATGCTGGATCATGTTGTCAAAGCTTTGCGCGAAAACCACTCCGGCCCCATTTCCATTGTTGAAAGCGACCTACCAAGCAACGATTACTCCAAAATTTTAGAGGCTATGGGGTATAGGTCCACACCTCCATTTACCGACCCTTTAGTTTTTGGCGGGATCGTCAGCGGCTCCATGTATGACCAGCTCTTGCCAGCTCATTCCGCGCACTTGATTACAACTTTTAATGCAATAGGTTTTCTTTCTCATCGCCCTGTTGAGCGAATTAAAAACCACATTGTGTGCGCGAAAAAACGCCCCACCTTGAATGTAGAAAATGCGAATGAAGAGCATTTTGGTACATTTCTGCAGTGCGCTCACAATGATCTGGAGCTGTTTCTTCAGGCACGCGCGCATGAGCTGGTGAGTGGCGGCAAACTTCTTGTTCAGGTCTTTGGGAAAGACGATAGGATCAAGAACGCGCTAACAATATTCGAAGCCCCAAATGACGCCCTGATAGAACTGGTGGAAAAAGGAGAGATCTCCCGGGACATCTATGAGAGATACTACCACCCAGTGACGTTCAGAACACTGGATCAGTTGCTGGCCCCTGTTACAGCTGGAACCGGCAAGTTCGCTTCAGCCTTTAAAATAGAACGAACGGAATCCTATGAGGTGCAGCTCCCGTTTGTGGAGCAGTTCAAGAAGGATGGAAATGTGGAGCAATACGCCCACCAAATGACAAACTTCTTCCGGGCGTTCATGGAAGCCGTTCTCAAAGAGGCACTGGAAGAAACCGGGAGGGCAGAAGAGCTTGTTGAGGCCGTGTTTAAACGATCGGAAGAACTTATTGTCCAGTACCCTGATCGCTACCAGTTCCATTACGTGAGCGTCGCAATGTTGCTGACTTATACAGGAGAGTAAGCCATACACGGCCTACTCCTCCCTTGAAGAGTCAATACTCGTAAACTGGTGTAGTTATGACAGTGTATCTCCCTGATAGAGATACGCGCAGGCAATGAGTTAAAGCGGTGAAGTGTTTCCATTAAAACGAGGGGCCGCTTAGTTCAACTCAAGGCATTTGCTGATAACATCCTTTGAGGTCTTATAGCTCCGAAATCCCATGGCCTCATAATAGCCAAGCCCTTCCAGATTACTGGCGCCTATTGTGGCATCAATTTTCTGTAGCCCTGCATTTCTTGCAGCTTCAATAGTGGCCGAAAACAATAGCTTTCCAACACCCTGTCGCCCTGCCTTGGGGTTTACATGGGTTCCAATCATCCCCCAGCCCGGCGTGACATCATAAGGGTTGTTCTCACTAGCCATTTTCAGAATTTGCAGCCCCAGAAGAGAACCATCGATATCTTCAACAACCGTGCACTGAATTTTGTCTGTATGCAAAATATAATGGGAGCGAACATATTCTTCATCACTTGGAAGCCTCCGTTTTCCAAGTGCAGTAAGCTCAACTAAGAAAACACTTATTTCTGCTGCATCTGCCTCAACGGCTTTTCTAGCTCTCATATATATTCCTATGTCTGCAATTTGCTCATGGATACGATCAGTTATCAGAGGGATCGTAAGCGTTCCGCCTGACGCTCCTAATAAAATTTTAGTCAAAGTCTCCAGACTGCGACCTAATACCACGTACTAATCACTAGAACACTCCAGATATAGTTGTGCAATATCGACTCACTACTTTTAATGGAGATTAAAGTGAAATGGATGATGGGCCTGATGGCCGCAACTGCACTCATGGCACCAATTGCTCAAGCAAGTGCAGCAGACTTATATGACACGAAGGAAAAGACTGCCGCAGAGACCTTTGCCGCACCAAGCCCTTGGCAAATTCGTGTGCGCGCTCTGGGTGTGATTACAGAAGATGACGGCTCCATTGACGCAATTCCCGGTTCAGACCTTTCCTATTCAGATACGGTGATTCCTGAGCTGGATATCACTTACTTCTTTAATGAGAATATTGCTGCTGAACTCATTTTGGGAACAACCAAAGCAAAAGTTTACGGTAAAGGTGAAGCGTCACACGTTGGGCAAGTTGGCGATACTTGGGTTCTACCTCCTACTTTGACCCTTCAATACCACTTCACAAACTTTGGTAGTTTCAAACCGTACATCGGTGCCGGCGTAAACTACACCATCTTCTACAATCAAGATGGAGAGAATGTAGATAAACTTGATATTGAAGATACATTTGGCTTAGCTCTACAAGCTGGTTTCGACTACATGTTTGATGAGCATTGGGGCATAAACCTTGATGTGAAGAAGATCTTCCTTGAACCCGATTTTGAGGTAAAAGCTGGCAATGACACATTAACAGGCGAGGCTGATCTCAATCCATGGCTGATTGGTGCCGGTATCACCTACCGCTTCTGATGGCGCCTCGTAAATCCCGTTTCTCTTAAACGGATTTACGTCCAAAACTGTTCGAATGACAGGTACTAAAGGCGGAACCTGTTAGCCCATACTTTGGGTCCCGCCTCTCCATATATTATCGTTTCGGTTTATTAAACGCAGCTGCAAGAGCAGCAGCCATGGCATTGTTGGTTCCTGTCCCGCCTTGTTTAGGGGCTGGTTTACCGCCCTTTCCTTTTGGTGCACTCCCTTTAGGCCCATTACCACGCCCGCCGCGCTGGTTGCTTTGAGACTGGCGTTCCCTCACCTGCTCACGCGCTTCGCCGCTGTCCTTTTTCATGGTCAGGCCAATGCGCTTGCGGGATACATCCACTTCCACAACGCGCACTTTGACGATGTCCCCTGCCTTCACAATCTTGTGCGGGTCGTCAACAAACCTGTCAGCCAGCTGGGACACATGCACCAAGCCATCCTGATGGACGCCAATATCTACAAAGGCCCCAAAATTGGTGACGTTTGTAACGGTCCCTTCCAGCAACATTCCAGATTTCAGGTCACTGATTTTTTCAACACCCTCTTGGAAACTGGCGGTTTTGAATTCTGGACGCGGATCGCGGCCCGGTTTTTCCAGTTCTGCGAAGATATCCTTTACAGTGGGAAGTCCGAAACGCTCATCGGTAAACTCTTTCGGGTCCAAAGTACCCAGTGCGTTTGAGCCCATAATCTCACGCAGATCACGGCCACAGGCCTTGATGATTTTCTTGGCAAGCGGATAGGCTTCCGGATGAACGGAGGACGAATCCAGCGGGTTATCTCCATCGCTGATACGCAAGAAACCTGCGCATTGTTCGAACGCTTTAGGGCCAAGGCGTGGCACTTTGAGCAAGGCGCGGCGGTTCTTGAAGGCCCCGGCAGTGTCGCGGTGCTCCACAATAGCGCTGGCCAAACTTTGAGACAGGCCGGAGATATGCGCCAGAAGCGGCGCGGATGCTGTGTTAAGGTCCACGCCAACAGCATTCACCGCATCTTCCACCACACCCTCCAGCGAGCGGGCCAGCCTGGTCTGGTTCACATCATGCTGATATTGCCCCACCCCAATGGATTTGGGTTCGATCTTCACCAGTTCCGCCAATGGGTCTTGCAGGCGGCGGGCGATGGAGGCGGCTCCACGCAGCGATACATCCACATCCGGCATTTCCTTGGCAGCAAGGGCCGAAGCGGAATAAACAGAGGCGCCTGCCTCGTTCACCATCACTTTAGTGGGGCGTTTGTCCGCTGGAATTTCCTTAAGAACGTCGGCGGCAAGCTTGTCTGTCTCGCGGCTGGCTGTGCCGTTACCAATGGCGATCAGGCTTACATTGTGCTTGGCGATCAGCGCCTTGATGGTAGCCATGGAACCGACCACATCCATTTTTGGCTGGTACGGATAGATGGTTGCTGTGTCCACCAGCTTACCTGTGGCATCCACCACCGCAACTTTAACGCCGGTGCGAATACCCGGATCAAGGCCCAGCGTAGCACGTGGACCGGCTGGGGCGGCTAACAGAAGGTCCTTCAAATTGCGGGCAAACACATTGATGGCTTCTTCCTCGGCTTTCATCCGAAGGTCCCCCATCAAGTCCACTTCCAAGTGCAGCGCTATCTTTGCCTTCCATGCAAAACGAACAACTTCGCCAAGCCATTTGTCTGCGGGGCGGCCTCTGTCTGCTATCCCCGCCGAATTGGCGATCATCTGCTCTACGGGTTTGACTGGCGAGGGATCGTCCTCATCCACCACAAGATCAAGGGACAAAATCCCCTCATTACGTCCGCGCAGCAGCGCAAGTGCGCGGTGACTCGGGATTTTCTGCCACTTTTCTCCGAACTCGAAATAATCGGAAAACTTGGCCCCCTCCTCTTCCTTGCCTTTGACAACGGAGGCTTTCACCTGTCCGTTGCGAGAAAGGTAATTACGCAGCTTACCAACCAGCTGGGCATCCTCAGAAAAACGCTCCATAAGAATTTGTCGGGCACCGTCCAGAACAGCTTTCACATCAGCAAACTTCTTTTCTGCGTCAATGAAACTGGCCGCTTCCTTTTCCGGATTCCTTGTCGGATCACTCAGCAACAGGTCAGAAAGAGGTTCCAAGCCTGCTTCACGGGCTATCTGAGCTTTAGTCCTGCGTTTCTTGCGGTATGGCAGGTACAGGTCTTCCAGCGTGGACTTGCTTTCTGCAGTAAATATCTGTTTTGCAAGATCCGCCGTCATCTTGCCCTGCTCTTCAATTGACTTGGAGATGGCGGTGCGCCGGTCTTCCATCTCGCGGCGATAAATCAACCGTTCTTCCAAAGTGCGCAGCTGGGTATCATCCAGCCCCCCTGTCACCTCTTTGCGGTAACGGGCGATGAACGGCACGGTGGAGCCTTCATCCAGCAGCCCAACGGCAGCACTCACCTGCTCAGCCCTACACCCGATCTCTCCGGCAATAGCGCGGGAAATTCGCGTGGCAACCTCAGGAGATACTTTGGAGGATTTGGAAGAACTAGCGGAAGCGCTGGCAACGTCAGTCATGGAAACTCGCAGGGGTTCACTTGAAATAAAATTCGGCGGTGGACAAACCACCTAACCCGACAGATTGAAACTACGCTGCCCATTGCGGCAGCAAAAGGACCAAAAGACAACTTCACACAAGAGTTGTACTCTCAAAAGCCACCCTTTTAAATACAAAGAGCCCATCAGCATCCTCATCAATCAACTGCCATCCATAGTTCCTATAGAAAACACTGAGGCTTGGCGCTGCACAAAGGTAGATGCTGCTGAAGCCTCGAGCGTGACCATGGTCAACTACCGCCTCCAGCAACTGTTTGGCAAAACCGCGACCTCGAAACCGGGGCTCAACTACAAGAGAAGCGACCTGCGGCACCAGTTCGGGGCAGCGGCTCACATCTTCCTCAATTAAAGACACAAACCCGATAAACTGATCATCTTCCAATGCAACGAATGTGGTGGGTAGGCTGTCAGGTGCCAGATGTCTTTTCTTGTCTGCAAGCAGCGCCTCATGGGTTTTGCCGGATTCCTGCCAGTGAGACACCCATTCACTCCACGCACACTGTGCCACGGCGTGAACCAGTTCAGGCTTTTCACAGAGGTTAAAGACCCGAATAGACATCTCTCTCCCTTAATAGTGCAAGGCTACCGCACCACCGTAATCTGCTCGGCTGCGCGAGTTACAGCGGTATAGAGCCAGCGTTGTTTATGTTCGCGGAAAGCCCAGCTTTCATCAAACAGAACCACATTATCCCACTGGGAGCCCTGTGATTTGTGAACGGTGAGTGCATAGCCAAAGTCGAACTCATCCGCACGTCGGCGGATGGCATAGGGGAGCTGGTCACCGCCATCTTCAAACATGGCGGGCAGGACTTTTACTGCGACGCTGGTTTTAGTGTCGTCTTCTGAGGCCACATCAAAGCGGATTGTGTTGCCCCGAGGCGGGCGAAGACGTTTCACGGTCCAGAGACCGCCATTCAAGAGCCCCTTGGTTTTGTCATTTCGCAGACAAACCAGTTTATCCCCAACCGCAGGCATTTGGGTAGTGAACTCCATGAGTTCCCGAATGCGGCCATTGTACTGGCGGCGGGTCTTGTTGGTACCAACCAGCACCTGATCGGAGGCCAGAATCTGTTCCTTGTCGATCTGGCGTTTATTGATGACCCTGCTCTCACCATACTCGCCCAGTTCCAGCTCTCCGCCATCGCGAATAGTCATGGACATGCGTACAATGGGGTTATCTTGTGCCTGACGGTGAACTTCTGTCAGCATTACATCAGGTTCTGCCTCTGTAAAAAATCCGCCGCCCTTTACCGGCGGCAACTGGGCAGGATCACCCAACACCAGCACCTTTTTACCAAAGGAAAGCAGGTCGCGCCCAAGGTCTTCATCCACCATGGAACATTCATCAATGATGATCAGATCAACCTTTGCAGCCGGACTATCGCGGTTAATTGCAAACTGCGGGCCAGCCTCTTCCTCGTCCTCTTCATTTTTGTTGGCACGAGGGCGGTAAATGAGAGAGTGGATTGTGGAAGCATCGGCGCAGCCCTTCTGGCGCAAGACATGGGCAGCTTTGCCGGTAAACGCTCCGAACGCCACATCCCCGTCAATCCCCTCGGCAAGATGTCGCGCCAGCGTTGTTTTGCCCGTACCGGCAAAGCCGAACAGGCGAAACACCTGCTTGCCACCTTTTTTGCGCAGCCAATCTGCTGTCTCAGTTAGGGCCTGATCCTGTTGCGGCGACCAATCCATTCGTCAATCCTTGGGCTTCTTGGAATCTCGGGCTACCTTCTTAACCCATGAAGCTTTCCCCGTCCCAATATTTTTAAAAGAGGTTCACAAAGCAAGAAGCATTTTTGCCATTTAGGTTACGTCAATTTCAGCCGCATCCTTTAGCCTGCCCCACAAAGACACTTAGTCCGGGGCGAGCACCGATGCCAATTCATATGATTCCTCCTTTGATTAACAGGGATATTTATTCCGCATTCAGGGCGCGCAAAGGCCTTTCCAAAAAAGAGCTTCCCTTAGGGTCTCTCTCTGGAGCTCAAGCCTACCAATATGTGCGCGACGAGTTGTTTCTTGATGGCAACGCACGGCAGAATTTGGCGACCTTCTGCACCACATGGGTGGAGCCTGAAGTGGAAAAGCTCATGGTGGACAGCATCGACAAGAACATGATCGACAAGGACGAATATCCACAAACAGCGGAAATCGAAGCGCGTTGCGTCCACATGATTGCACATCTTTGGCACTCGCCCGATGCAGAGACCACCGTTGGCTGTTCGACAACAGGCTCCAGTGAAGCTGCCATGCTGGGCGGGCTTGCCTTGAAATGGAAATGGCGCGCAAAACGTGAAGCAGAAGGAAAGCCTGCGGACAAGCCAAATATTGTTTGTGGCCCTGTTCAGGTATGCTGGCACAAATTCGCCCGCTATTTCGACGTGGAGCTAAGGCAGGTTCCACTGGAAGATGGCTACCTTCACATGCAACCCAAGCAGCTCAAAGACTACATAGATGAAAACACCATTGCCGTTGTGCCAACCCTGGGTGTGACCTATACGGGCGTTTATGAGCCGGTCGCCGATATATGCCATGAGCTTGATCATTTACATAAGACCACCGGCCTTGATATTCCTGTTCATGTGGATGCAGCATCCGGTGGATTTATTGCGCCATTCCTACACCAGAAAGTGAACTGGGACTTCCGGCTGGCTCGCGTGTGTTCAATCAACGCCTCCGGACACAAATTCGGCCTTGCTCCACTTGGTGTTGGATGGATTATCTGGCGCACTCAAGATGACTTGCCCGAAGACCTGATCTTCCATGTGGATTATCTGGGCGGGAATATGCCCACGTTTGCACTTAACTTCTCCCGTCCGGGTGGTGAAGTGATCGTGCAATACTACAACTTCATTCGGCTTGGCCTTCGCGGATATACAGACGTTCAACAAGCATGCGCTGAAGTAGCCCAGCATATTGCTGACCGGCTGGCCCAGCTTGATGATCTGGAAATCCTCTATAATGGCAACGGGGCGCTCCCGTGCGTTTGCTATAAACTCAAACAGCCGGATAAGAAGAAGTTTACGCTCTACGATTTGTCGGAGCGTGTCCGTATTCGCGGGTGGCAGATCGCGTCCTATCCCCTGCCCGCCAACTCCGAGGATGTGGTAGTTCAGAGAATCATGGTCCGACATGGAGTGAGCCATGACTTGGCAGACCTCTTGATGGATGATATTGAAAAGGGACTTGAGTACCTTGAACGGCACCCCGTAAAACACTCGGAGGCAGGCCCTAGTTTTTCCCATGGGTAGTGGAAAAACACTCGTGCCATCATGATGGGCAGAAAGTCGCACTACGTAAATTAACGGATGCGTGCTTTCGGCTGAATCAGTGATACTCCCTAGGTAAAACCAGTCATCTTTTGGCAGGAGGCATGGCATGAAACCCCTAAGAACAAATATGCTCTATCGTGGTGCTGATAATCTCTTGAAAACACTTGCAATTACCACTGGTTTCGCTGGAACACTCTACCTCCTCTTTTACGTGTGCCAGTTTGTAATCAGGTAGCTTGCTCATAGATTGACAGGAAGCTGTGCATCTGGTTTGCTGTAGTGTAATAATATAACATTACAAACCGGATACTCTGAATGTCTACTGTGAAAACCAGTTTCGCAAGTTTTGCCACTGCCCTGTTGATGACAGCATCGGCCAGTGCCGATGTTGATGTGGTCGCCTCCATCAAGCCTGTTCACTCTCTCGTTTCGGCAGTGATGGAAGGGGCAGGCGCACCAAAGCTTCTTATAAGCGGATTGGCTTCCCCCCATGACTTTGCCCTCAAACCCTCTCAGGCGTCTCAGCTCCAGAATGCAAAGCTGGTCTTCTGGATTGGTCCAACCCTTGAAACATCTTTAGTAAAGCCGATTTCAGTATTGGCAACCCACGCAACCTCCGTTGAACTCATCAACTCACCCGGACTTATCGAGCACAAGTTCAGACATGGCGGGCTTTTCGAAGCAAATAGCGAGGTTGAGGATGCCTTGAGCGTAGTGGACGATCATGCCGGTCATGACCACGATGACATTAACCCCCACATATGGCTGGACCCACGCAACGCAATTGCCATGACGGCACAAATCGAAACAAGCCTTGCCAAAGCTGATCCGGACAACGCAGGCCTTTATAAAAACAACAGTGAAAAGCTACGCAAACAGTTACATGCTCTGGATATCTCATTGGCAAAAGAGTTGAAGCCAGTGGAGGGAAAACCCTATTTTGTCTTTCATGATGCCTATGAATATTTCGAGGACCGCTATCATGTTCCTGCATTGGGATCTTTAACTTTTAACCCTGAAATCCAACCCGGAGCCCGCCGCCTAGATGAAATTCAGGATAAAATTAATCAAGCCGGTGTCGTCTGTCTCTTTTCCGAGATCCAGTTCAAATCCAACTATGTAAAACTGTTGCTTGAGGGTACAAAAGCCAAAACTGCCGTTCTTGACCCACTTGGTTCTGAACTCAAGCCCGGTCCCAACCTCTATCCGGAGATGATGCAGGACATCGCCCGCGAAATGGTCGAATGTTTGGAAGAGCCAAAAGCTTGAGCATCAAATAGCATTTTGCGAGCATACAAGGAAACCTTTGCGGGGCACCCCGCAAAGATCCGATGGTTTCGCTTTTATTTTTGATTTTAGCCCTATCTAATTAAGGGCACTGCAAAACACCCGTTGCCCCGAACTTATCAACTCAAGCAGTGAGACGTTTTATTGAAACATCTCACTTGCTTTTACCTATTGTTTAACCGCGTATCTTTACCCGAAAACCAATATCCACTTTTCGGCGATACGCTCTAAGGTCAATGCGGTTAGGCAAAGGTTTGTAGTTTCTACTTGAAGTGCGACAGCGGGACTTTTGATGCTGTTTGGCGCACTGGCGATCTTACAGGCGGGAAAAGGGATAGAGGAGGCAAATATTCACAACATCGGGGATGCTTTGTGGTGGGCTTTTGTAATGGTTACGACCGTTGGCTATGGTGACTTTTACCCTGTTAGCCTGATTGACCGCCTCATCTCCATTTTTCTCATGATTACAGGTGTTGGCCTATTTGCAATGTTCACTGCCGAAGTGGTCAAACGGTTCTTTTTTACGGATCAACCAGACACAACTGCTCAAGACTATGAAGCACTCCAGCAAGAGCTGACAGAAATAAACCGTGAGCTAGTTATTTTGAGTAAAAGGCTCACTTGATAAGCACAGCTTTTACAACCTTAAAACAAAAAAAGCCCCGCCAGAAGCGGGGCTTTATAATTTTTAAAAGTAAGCCGGATTAAGCAGCTTTTTTGTCAGCAGCAAAGCGAGTGTAGAATTTCTCGCCTTTTTCAGCCATATCGCGCAGGAGAGCAGGTGCTTCAAAGTGTGCACCGTTTTCCTTGGACAGTTCGTCACAAATCGCAACAGCTTTCTTGGCGCCGATGATATCAAGCCAGCTGAATGGACCACCGGACCAAGGCATGAAGCCCCAACCAAGGATGGAACCAACGTCACCTTCACGGATGTCCATAAGAACACCAGCTTCAAGGGCACGAACAGCTTCCAGAACCTGTGCCATGATCAGACGGTTCTGAACACGCTCAAGAGTAGGTTGCTCGTCAGCATGCTTCCAGTTTTCGGAAAGACCGGACCACAGACCCTGACGTTTGCCTTTTTCATCGTAATCATAGAAGCCAGCGCTTGATTTACGACCAAGACGGCCCTCATCAAACAACTTCAAGCTCACACCATCTGCAAGGCTTGGCACGTATGCATCGCCCATAGCAGCCTGAGTGGCCTTCATGATCTTAACACCCAGTTCAATGGATGTTTCATCAACCAGCTGAAGCGGGCCAAGTGGCATACCCAGCTGTTTTGCAGCGTTCTCGATGAGAGCAGGGTTTACACCCTCTGCAACCATGTTGATGCCTTCGTTGATGTAAGGAATGATACAACGGTTGGCATAGAAGTAACGCTCGTCGTTAACAACGATCGGTGTCTTCTTGATTTGGCGTACAAAGTCCATCGCTTTTGCAACAGCTTCATCACCTGAGTTCTTGCCCTTGATGATTTCAACAAGGTTCATTTTATGAACTGGTGAGAAGAAGTGAATACCGATGAAGCGCTCATCATTGCGGCTTGCTTTCGCAAGTTCAGTGATTGGCAGAGTTGAGGTGTTGGTAGCAAAAATTGCATCCGCACCAATTTGAGCTTCAGCCTGTTCTGTCACACCGGCTTTAACGCCAACGTCTTCGAACACAGCTTCAACAATCAGATCACAGCCCTTCAGCGCGTCATAAGAAGTTGTGGCGTTGATACGGCCCAGAACTTCTTCTTTCTTCGCTTCTGTAACTTTCTTGCGCTTGATACCGCCATCAAGAATACCAGCTGCGTGGGCTTTACCACGGTCAGCAGCTTCCTGTTTGCTGTCGATCAGAACAACATCAATACCAGCGTTCGCAGCAACATACGCAATGCCTGCACCCATCATGCCAGCGCCAAGAACACCAAGTTTCTTAACGGACAAGTCAGGAACACCAGCTGGACGTACAGCACCTTTTTCCAGTGCATCTTTGTTCAAGTACAAGGACTTGATCATTGCAGAGGAAGACGGGTTCATCAGAACACTGGTGAACCAGCGTGCTTCAATGCGAAGACCAGCGTCGATCGGCACCTGAGCAGATTCATAAAGAACGGAAGTCGCAGCTTTTGCAGCAGGGTAAACACCAGCTGTTTTGCTGTGAACCATCGCGGACATTCCAACATAGGTCATGTAACCTTGTGGAACGTACGGTGCGCCGCCTGGAATCTTGAAGCCTTTGGCATCCCATGGCTTGACGATGTCTTTGTCTGTAGCGTTCTTAACCCACTCTTTTGCAGCGGACAGAAGCTCATCAGCCGGAACAACTTCGTCGATCACGCCCATAGCCTTCGCCTTTTTCGGGGAAAGCATTTTCCCTTCAAGGATGAGGCCGGAAGCAACCATGGCGCCCAGTTTCAGGCCAAGGCGAACTGTACCGCCACCGCCTGGGAAGAGACCCACGAGGATTTCAGGAAGACCGATCTTAGCTTTTTCGTTGTCAGCAGCAAAAATGCGGTGACATGCCAAAGGAAGCTCGAGACCAAGACCAAGACCAGTACCAGGCATTGCACAAGCGATTGGCTTGCCGCCTTTATTGGTCTTAGGATCCATGCCAGCCCGCTCGATTTTGCGGAATAGCTTGTGGAATTGCATAACGCCTTCGTAAACACCCTCAGCAGGGTTATCACTCGCATTTTTGCCCATTCCAGAAAGGACGTTCAGGTCCATACCTGCAGCAAAGTCTTTTTTGCCGGAAGTGATGACAGCACCCTTGATCGCATCGTCAGAGATGACGCGGTCAATGAATGTGTCCAGTTCGGCTAGGCCCTGCTCGGAGCCCACATTCATGGACTTACCTTCTACATCCCACGAGATGGTGGCGATGCCGTCAGCGTCAAGATCAAAATGAAAATCAGCCATTGTCTTCGCCTCCCCTTATACGCGCTCGATGATTGTAGCGGCGCCCATACCAGCTGCCACACACAATGTAGCAAGAGCTGTACTCTTACCGCTGCGCTCCAGCTCTTCCAGAGCTGTACCGATGATCATTGCACCAGTTGCACCCAGTGGGTGACCAAGAGCAATCGCGCCGCCGTTTACGTTTACCTTGGAATGGTCCACATCAAACGCCTGCATGAAGCGCAGCACAACAGCTGCAAATGCTTCGTTTACTTCGAACAGGTCAATGTCGTTGATAGACATGCCGGCTTCGCGCAGGATTTTCTCGGTTACAGGCACAGGACCTGTCAGGTTCATGCATGGGTCAGAGCCGATTTTCGCAGTTGCGCGAATGCGGGCACGAGCCGTAAGGCCATGCTTTTCACCAAACTCTTTAGAACCAACCAGAAGTGCAGCCGCACCGTCCACGATACCGGAAGAGTTACCAGCATGGTGTACGTGGTTGATCTTCTCAAGGTGAGGGTATTTCAGCAGAGCAACGTTATCGAAGCCCGGCATGGTTTCACCCATTTCGCGGAAAGCTGGCTTCAGCTTTTCCATTGCAGCCATGTCTGTGCCCGGACGCATGTACTCGTCACGATCCAGAATAGTCAGGCCGTTCTGATCTTTGATCGGAACAATGGATTTGGCAAAGCGCTTTTCTTCCCATGCAACAGCTGCACGGCGCTGACTTTCAACTGCGTAACGGTCGCAATCTTCACGAGAAAAACCGTATTCAGTCGCAATGATATCAGCAGAAACACCCTGAGGTACGAAGTAGGACTTCATGACCAGATATGGGTCAACTGCCATTGCGCCGCCGTCTGATCCCATAGGAACGCGGCCCATCATTTCCACACCGCCGGTAACATACGCGTCACCTGCGCCGGCACGAACCTGGTTTGCACCTAGGTTTGTAGCTTCCATGCCAGAGGCACAGAACCGGTTGATGGACAGGCCTGGAACCTGTTCATCGTAATCAGAATAGAGGACGGAGGCACGGGCTAGACATGCGCCCTGCTCGCCAACCTGGGTCACGTTACCCCAGATAACATCCTCGATCTCTTTTGTGGTGAGGTTGTTACGCTCTTTAAGAGCGTTCAGAACGTCAGCAGAAAGCCGAACGGAAGTCAGCTCATGCAAGCTTCCGTCTTTACGGCCTTTGCCCCGCGGAGAGCGGATCGCGTCATAAATATATGCTTCGGTCATTTTCATCCTCTAAGCAGGAATGTTCGGAGCAAGACAGGCCATAAGCGCAACACACAAGTATCAGTCCAGTCTACGAAATATCGCAACGAGAGCCATGCTTGTTATTTTTGCTACTCTCTGGCTTTCTCCTCGCGTGCCTTCCTCCCAACAAGAAAACACATTTCACAGATAAGTATGATCCCAACGGACGTTAAGGGCAACTAAGACTAAGAGATCAGAAATTGCACAATAAGTTGCACTTATTCGCGATTTTTTACCACCATGACCGAAAGATATGCATTTTCAAGAAAGCCCTCACTCGAACACCTAGAAATTGGTGAAATATTAGGCAATTTATAATGATGAATGAAGCAAATGGGGAGAGCCTTAGATACTCTATTCAAAAGCGCAGAAAGTATGTTCCCTGTTTTTGAGAAATTCTCACTGCAAAACCCTTACTGACGAACCTCTAGGCTAACGATTCAGCGACCTTAGGGCTTTTTTGTACCGCGCATCATTTCCCGTTTGTGGCCAAACCCCTTAATACGCTCAACGTCAAAGCCCGCGGATTCTAAGTTTCTCCTGACCCAACCAGCGGCGGTATATGTCGCAAAGCTTCCACCCTCCTTGGTTTTTGAATAAAGACTGTTCAGTAACTCCTGCCCCCACAAGGCTTTATTGAGTGCGGGGTTGAAACCATCCAAATACCAAGCATCCACGTTCCCTTGAAGTTCGGGAAGAAGTACATTCGCATCTCCAACCCCCAAGAGGAGGGTAGCCCCATCCAGTTCCCACGTGTTCCACCCTTGTTTCGGACTCCAAACACTTTTTAGCTCTCTCCAAAGAGCGCTTAATTCCGGCCATTGTCTAAGCGCCTTTTCCATTTGATCAGCATTCATTGGATAAAGCTCGAATGAAATGAAAGTCAGTTTGGGGCGTCTGGAATGCTCAACGGCCCTTAACTGCCGGAGGGTTTCAAGAAAATTGAGAGAAGTGCCAAACCCAAGCTCTCCTATTGTGAAATGTTCGCAGTCAATAGCCCGTTCCGGCAGGCCGTTCCCCTTCAAAAAAACATAGGAGGTTTCATCGCGCCCTCCACTTTTGGAATAATAAGTGTCATTAAACTGCGGCGAAAACGGAACATCCCCTTCGCGCCATTCCAATTCGGGGTGGTCTGACATATGTGTTGCTTCAACTCCAATTAACGTTCAGGCGCTTATAGCGACTTCAGGGATCAAATAAAATGAAGGCATATGATCTGGTAATTATTGGCGGTGGAATTTTTGGCTTATCCATTGCAAAAGCTGCTATTGACCAAGGCTTGAGTGTTGCAATCCTAGATAAAAACAAGCTGGCATCTGGTGCTAGTAATGGGCTCGTTGGGGTTTTAATGCCGCATATTCCAGCTCGCTGGAATACCAAGAAGCAATTCCAGTTTGACGCCCTTTCAGAGCTTGCTGAGAGCATTGAGGAACTGGAAAGCTCAACAGGTGTGAGCACAGGTTACAGCCGCTGTGGGCGCATTATACCAATATATACGCAAGCGAAACTAGATCATGCATTAGAACGGTCTCAAGAAGCAAAAACTCGTTGGAAGACTTCCACTACCGGGTTTGACTTCAAGGTGTTGACCGCTCCACTTTTTGATCACTGGTTATCACCCAGTGTTACCCCATTGGGCTACTCCCACGATACACTGGCGGCACGAGCCATTCCACGGCAAGTTTGCGCGGCTTTACGGGCGTATATCACCTCTCGCGTGGATATCTTTGAGCACTCTGAGTTCCAAGAATTTGACGAGGGGACCGGGGAGGTTTCAATAAAAGATGGTACTTCTATACGCGCAGACAAAGTCGCAATTACAGCAGGATTTGAAGGGTATAAAATCATTGAGCGTTTGAGTGGTCAATCGGTCGGAACAGGCGTAAAAGGCCAATCGCTCCTATTGAAAAAAACATTTAGTGAAGAGCTACCGGTAATTTATGATGATGGAATCTATATAGTTCCGCATACCAATGGAACAGTTGCCATTGGATCGACCTCTGAAAATAAATGGGAAACTCTGGATCCAATATCCGCTGATGTACAGGAAATGCACAGGAAGGCGCTCGCCCTTTGCCCCAGCCTGCAAGGTGCCCCGATTTTGAGCTCATGGGCTGGGGCTCGCCCAAAATGTTTCAAACGGGATCCGCTAATCGGACTGATTCCAGATTTCAGTAAAACATTTGTCGCTACAGGTGGTTTCAAAATTTCCTATGGCATTGCCCACCGCGTTGCGAAAGCCCTTTTACAGACCATGTATCCTGAAATCGGGCAGAATATTGAAATTCCGCCAAGTTTCAAAACAGACTTCCACTTTTCCCGAGATTGACCGCTTTGCTTGCAGAAAATAACATGAAGCCGGACTGACAGACTCGGGTTTCTCTTGAAGAGATCGACCATCGCCGCTACATCATATTAATTAAGTAGCTACCCAGCGGCAATTGTATTGCGGTTGCGGCGGTGCCTTGATAGGGCAAATAGAGATTGGAGATATGCCGACCCATGGCTGCACTTCTTGATGTTATTATGTTGATCCTTCGCCTTTACACGTGGGTGATTATCGGCAGCGCAATTTTTTCGTGGCTTTATGCTTTCAATATTGTCAATTCAAGTAATCAGTTTGTTGCCGTAATTGGCCAGACACTTTACAATCTAACAGAGCCTCTGCTGCGTCCAATACGCCGCTTTATGCCTAATCTAGGTGGTATTGACGTTTCACCAATCATCCTCTTGATTGGTATTTTCTTTTTAGAAAGCTTGATTGTTCGCTACGCCTACCCAAACGTCTTTTAAGGCTTTAAGAGCCGCTTTTCAAACAGCATAGCTGATGATGTCCTTACATCATCAGCTATTGGGAAAAGCCTATTGGGCTAATCGTCCAGCTTCCTTGCTTCATCCACGAGCATAATCGGAATACCGTTTTTTATAGGGTAAGCCAGTTTAGCCGCACGTGAGATAAGCTCCTGTGCTTCCCTATCATACTCCAATGTAGTTTTGGTAACTGGGCATACCAATAACTCCAACAGCTTCCTGTCTATTTCAGGGGCCTTATTATCCGCCATCAAACCCTTATCTCCTCAAGTTTTCTTGCTCATCTAGTATTACCGCACATCACTGCAGGATATTGCCTGTACTGGAGCTGTCATTTTTGGCTAATTCCACCTCAGTCAAAGCAATCAGCGTTTCTGCTCGCATTTTCAAGCTCTCCGCCTCTAATAGGGCCTGCTTCTCACGGGCACCAAACGGGCTCATCAATGACAGGGCGTTCACAAGAACCTCATTATCGGCATCATTGATACCATCCCAGTCTGCCTCAAGATCGTTCGATGTAAGGTAGGCCCGTAGTGTTTTCAGTAGAAGGTCCCGATCAACGTCTTCTTCTCCCAAACCCGGAGTAAAGTCCTGTGCGAACTGGGTCAGATCAATAGCCCCACGGCGAAACTGAGAACGCTCTTCAAGCTCTCCAACAAGATTAAAGCGAGAAATACCAGAAAGTGTTAGCAGATAGCGTCCGTCCCCTGTCTCTTGAAAGGCTGTAATACGTCCGACACATCCCACGGAACATAGTTTGGGACGTCCTTCAAGCTCATCCTCTTTCGTATTGAGGGCAGGCTGCACGAGCCCAACAGTCCGGTCAGTTCTCAAGGCAGCGTCGACCAAAGCCATATATCGAGGTTCAAATATATTTAACGGCAAATGGGCGCGCGGCAACAGCAACCCACCCGGCAGCGGAAAAACCGGGACGACCCGAGGAACGTCATTTATAGCCGAATAGGTTGCATTTCCAACTTTCATCAATCTTCTCTGTTGTTGTGTATTTTATGAAAACAGGACGGAAGACAATTTACGTCGACCGTAAACAGATGCCGGGTCTTTAAATCCCCAAGCTTCAAAGAACTGGAGAAGCTGCTTTCGTGCACTATCTTCGTTCCATTCTCTATCTGACTTTATAATTTCAATTAGCTGATCTACAGCTTCGGTTTTCAAGGCCTTAGCATTAAGCGCAACAGCATATTCAAACCGAGCATCTAGATCATTTTCTGACTGCTCGACACGTAAACGAAGTCCCGCCAAATCATCCAGGTTTTCGGCCTGTTCTGCTAAATCCAAAGCAGCTTTTGCAGCAATATAGTCTTGAGAAGACTGTCCGCTTTCAGGCACCATTTCCAAAATCTGCTTGGCTTGCGCAAGATCATTTCCCGCCACACAGCAGTGCACAAGCCCTGAAAGCGCTGCCGTATTTTGTTCCTCAAGAGAAAGTACCGCACCATAAGCCTGCGATGCACCGGCAAAGTCTTGAGCTTCACGAGCAGCGTTGGCTTTGTCCAGCAGCACATCAACATCACTTGGCCCAATTCGTACGCCAAGCTTTTCGATAAACTTCTTGATTTGTCCCTCTTGCTGCGCCCCCATAAACCCATCTACCGGCTGACCATTCACAAAAGCAACAACAGCCGGAATAGACTGAACGCCCATCTGGCCAGCAACTTCAGGATGATCTTCAATATTCATTTTAACGAGGGTAACCGCGCCATTGGCTTCGGTGACAACTTTTTCAATAATTGGGGTTAATTGCTTGCATGGCTCGCACCAAGGTGCCCAAAAATCAACGAGCACAGGCTGTTGTGAGGATGCCTCAATTACGTCTTTCATAAAAGACTGAGTTGACGTTTCCTTGATAAAGGCTCCTTTACCCTCCGAGGCGGATACTGTTGTTTGATAACTGCCCCCAAAACCCCCGCTCATAGTTCCACCGAGGCTTCCTCCAACCGAAAAACCGGATCCGCTCATTGTATAAAGGTCCCTAATTTAGTGTTTGACGCATACGGATGCATCATTCGCGTTTGTCAATAAAGCTTTAAATGGCTCTTTTTTCCGTAAATTTCAAATCCCATCTGGCATTATCTCTTGTGCTTGCATTGAACTTTGAGCCTCATCAGAAACCGCTAGGACCTCTGGGGCATGCCCACACAACCTTGCAAACTTCAGCAAGTCTGAAGCTGTGATTGCTGTTGAAGCGTTATTGAGCAATGGATGATAGTTTAAAATCGGCTCTTTCATCATGTGAGCATCAAAAATAGGTTTAACAATACATTCCTCTCTGTCGTTAATCAGGGAAAATGGTGTAACCGAACCGGGTTGCACACCTAAAACACTCCACAACAACTCCGGTTTCCCAAACGAAACCCTCCCAGAAGCACCAATTACACCGGATATCCTTTTCAAATCTATTGTCGCATCATGCAGAGCGACAACAAGAAACAGATTTCCTTTTTTATCTTTCAAGAAAAGATTTTTGGTATGGGCCCCAGCAATATCACGGTGTAACTTTTCAGATTCAGCGACGGTAAATACCGGTTCGTGATCCACTGTCTGGACCCTAATGTCCGCGTGAGAAAAAAAGTTCATAAGATCACTTCTTGTCGCGACCATAAGCACGATCTCCTTTTGAAGGTCATTCATTTCTCTATCTTGGTAAAGAAAAATCTATCGCAAAAACTGCATATTGAAATTTAAAGGTTCTCAACTGGCCGTTCAAAATTGAACTAATCAGAAAAAACCCTTAGTTTTGTGGGAAAAATCCACATAACCCACAAAATGTTAGGAAACTTTCAAAATTCGTTGTTGCAATCCTGCGAAGCTTTTGTCATATAACGCCCACCTCACCGGCGGGCCTCACCAGAGACCCTTCGAAATAAGCGGGCGTAGCTCAGGGGTAGAGCATAACCTTGCCAAGGTTAGGGTCGTGAGTTCGAATCTCATCGCCCGCTCCATTTTCTCTTAAAAGAAAATGGCATCCAATAGGATGAATAGAATTGTTTTGGAATATGCGGGCGTAGCTCAGGGGTAGAGCATAACCTTGCCAAGGTTAGGGTCGTGAGTTCGAATCTCATCGCCCGCTCCAAAACACAAATTTCCTACTAAATTTGCATTATTTATTCATTCGGGCGAGTAAAGCCTATTCCTGACCACTTCGGACTTACCTCTTCACTTTTCTGACATTCTCTTATTCTCTCTCCCATTCAATGCGTCCCAAGTTTCGCACTAGATCCAAAGTCGGCAACACTTAAACCTTTTCAGCAAGGTTAACTTGCTTTTACGCTGAAAGATCAAATCGACACGCAGCTCTAAAGTGGCTTCAAAAAAGTGTCTTTTGAGGTTAAGTCATAGCCAAAATACTCACAGTGAGAAATTGCCATGACTAAAGAATGTCCTTGCTGCTCAGGTTCCCGTTTTGAAGACTGCTGCAATCAGTTTATTCATGGAAACAGATTGCCTGAAACCCCTGAACAGCTCATGCGCTCGCGTTACACTGCCTACGCTATTGGCGAGGTGGAGTACTTACAAAAGACTCTGTGGCCAGCCAGACAAAAAAAGCTTGATATGAATGAGATTTCGAACTGGGTAGAACAAACGACATGGGTTGGCTTACAAATACATGAAACTACTGAGGAAGCCTTGAAAGGAACAGTACATTTCACGGCCCGCTACCTCTTAAATGGTTCTCTAGAGGCTCAGAACGAAAACAGCCTTTTCAAAAAGAAGGCCGGCCGTTGGTACTATGTAAAACCAGTAGAATAAGACTGAAGGAAACTAGTGAAAATTACGCCCCTTTGGCAGTACGGAGTATGTCTTTTGTGCAAGAGCAGCATAATCATTGGCAATAGCAGGAACCTCATGAGCTAACTCAGTTAGCCCACGCCCTGGGCGAATTTTCTCAGTCAACTCAATGACAGGACTACGTACTTCATCCGCATTTGCAAGCGCGGCGTTATCAAGCGAGGAACCGGCATGAGGCGTCAGTAAATTCGACACATCTTTGATATCATTCGCCACAACATGAATGACCCCCTCAGCCTTTTGCAGGAGGCCGCTCACCTTTACAAAGCGGGCACCAAGCACAACAGCACGGCACTTTTCAAAACACTTTGGCCAAACAATAATATTAGCCGGAGCCGTTTCATCTTCAAGCGTCATAAAAATAACGCCTTTTGCCGACCCTGGGCGCTGACGTACCAAAACCAACCCTGCCACAACCACTTTGCTTCCATTTACCAGTGCAGCCAGATCCCTGCACGTTACAATTCCAGATCTTGTGAGCTGGTAGCGGATAAAAGAAACTGGATGTGCTTTCAAAGAGAGAGAGAGATACTGATAATCTAAGATAACTTGTTCTCCAAGAAGCATTTGCGGGAGGTTCGCATCAGGTTCTGAGTGAAAATCCCCAACCCCTGCTCTATCAAACAACGGTAACCGCTCTGCACTACTACCCTTATCCAGCCCCTGAGCAGCCCAAAGCGCAGTTCGCCGGTCCAGACCAATTGAGCGAAACGCATCTGCTTCAGCAAGTCTGGTGATTGTTGCTCTTGGCAGGCCTGTCCGTAACCAAAGATCACGCAGGGAGTCGTATCCCCTCTCCCGCATGTTGATCAGCTGCTCCATGTCTCCTTTCCGAAGTCCCTTAACACTGCGAAAACCCAAGCGAACTGCATGGTGCGAGCGAACCGTATTTCTCATCTCATGAAAGCGAGCTTGCACCTTACCAGCAGCGTCCCCTCCCGGCTCCAAAGTAGCATCCCAAGCAGACAGGTTGATATCCACCTCTCTCACATCAACACCATGTTCCCGTGCATCCCCTACAAGTTGGGCAGGGGCATAAAACCCCATTGGCTGAGAGTTTAAAAGAGCGGCACAAAACACATCGGGGTAGTATGCCTTAATCCAGCAAGAGGCATAAACGAGGAGTGCGAAACTGGCAGCGTGGCTTTCAGGAAAACCATATTCTCCAAACCCCTCGATTTGCTTGAAGCATCGTTCTGCAAAAGACTGGTCATACCCGCGCGCCACCATTCCCTCTACCATTTTGCGCTGGAAGCTACCAATGGTTCCCACGCGCCGAAACGTTGCCATCGCACGGCGAAGCTTATCCGCCTCTGCCGGTGTAAAACCAGCAGCAACAATCGCAATTTTCATGGCCTGTTCCTGAAAAAGAGGGATCCCCAGTGTTTTCCCTAGGACTTCACGCAACTCTTCTTTAGGGTAATGGACAGGTTCCAGATTTTGGCGTCTTCGAAGATACGGATGTACCATATTACCTTGAATCGGTCCGGGACGGACTATGGCGACCTCAATCACCAAATCATAAAAATTTCTTGGCCTGAGGCGCGGCAGCATGCTCATTTGTGCACGGCTCTCAATCTGGAAAACACCAATTGTGTCTGCCCGCCCAATCATATCGTATACTTTGCTTTCCTCGTCAGGGATTTCTGAAAGGGAATAGGTTTTTCCATAATGGGACGTGAGCATTTCAAGAGCTTTACGCAATGCTGACAGCATTCCAAGTGCCAGGACATCAATCTTGAGCATACCAAGCGCTTCCAGATCATCCTTATCCCATTCAATAACAGTGCGGTCCTGCATTGCCGCATTTTGAATAGGAACCAACTCATCCAACCGTCCGCGGGCAATAACAAATCCACCTACATGCTGAGACAAGTGGCGCGGAAACCCAATTAAAGTCTTTGACAGCTGTAATACTTGAGCAAGAACGGGGTCTTGAGGGTCCAGTCCAGCCTCACGGATATACTGCGGCTCCCCACCCCCAGATGAACGTCCCCAAACAGTACGAGCCAGAGCCCCCCCAACCTCCTGTGAAAGGCCAAAGACTTTTGCAACTTCTCTAAGGGCTGAGCGAGAACGGTAAGTTATAACTGTAGCTGCAAGCCCTGCCCGCTCTCGCCCATATTTTTTATAGATATACTGAATAACGTCTTCGCGTCGTTCATGTTCAAAATCTACATCAATATCTGGAGGCTCGCGGCGCTCAGGCGAAATAAAGCGCTCAAATAAAAGGTCAGCCCGTTCTGGGTCCACCTCCGTAATACCTAAACAAAAACATACGACCGAATTGGCCGCTGATCCTCTCCCTTGACACAGGATATTTTGAGAACGGGCAAATTTTACAATATCATAAACAGTGAGAAAATAAGGTGCATATTCGAGCTCCTCAATGAGGTCCAGTTCATGTCTGATCGTTTGTAAAACCTTGTCCGGCACCCCTTGCGGATACCGGAGTTCAACCCCTTCACCAACAAGATGCTCTAGTTCTTCCTGCGCAGTGCGCCCCTCCGTACAGCATTCCTCTGGATACTCATAGCGTAGCTCATCAAGTGAAAATTCAATGGCATCAAGAAGCAGGAGAGACTGCGAAAGCGCTTGTGGGGCCTCACGATATAATGGCTGCATCTGGCTATAATTTTTTAAATACCGCTCTGCATTGGCCTCCAGCTTGCGCCCAGCGCTTTCAAGCGTTTCCTGCAGGCGTATACATGTCATGACATCTTGAAGCTTCCCACGCTCGCTGACGTGATACAGCACGTCATTGACCGCAAGCAAAGGCACACCAGCGCTCTGCGACACCTTTAGAAGCTCGACAAGATTTCTCTGGTCATACCTGCCATATGAAAGAGAAACGGCAAGGTTGATATGCTCAGGAAACGTGCACGACAAAGCCTCCAAAAGCTCCTGAATCTTTTTACTTTCTTCAGCCGACATAGGAAAGGTTGGGTACGGAGCCAGAAAAAGCCCTACTCCATAAAACAGTAAATCTTTTAGATATAAGTGGCATTCCCCCTTTGGGGCTCTTCGATTACCAAGCGTAAGAAGTCTGGACAACCGTGAATATGCAGCCTTATCTTTTGGCCAGCACAAAACATCAGGCGTACCATCGGCAAAAACCAAACGGCAGCCGACAATAACGCGAAGGCCAACCTCTTTTGCGGCCACGTGCGTACGTACCACCCCTGCTAGAGAGTTACGATCACAAATGCCAAGGGCCTTCATTCCCAGTTTGGCAGCCGTGAAGGCCAACTCCTCAGGATGGGAGGCACCACGCAAAAAAGAAAAATTTGTAGAGCAACATAGCTCAACATAACCACGAGGGCGCAACAAAGCGGGGGAAGCCTTCTTCATGCATGCATCCCCTGTAGGAACCAGCGGGGAGGCTGTTCCAAATTCTCATAGTTCCCCTCTCGAAACAGCCAGAAGCGACGCCCTTCCTTATCTTCAACATAATAATAGTCACGAATGTTTTCACATGAATTCCACCAGGGAGGTGCAATGCGCTCTGGACCTTCAAACCGCGCAATCTCAAATAGAACCTTGCGCCACCGAAACCTGACTGGTGCCCCCTCTGGTATTGCAGCAACGGCTTCAACAGATTCTACATAGGGTAAAAGGCGCAGGGGTAACCCAATGAAACTTTTCTGCGGTAGAACATCAACCTCTGGCCAATACAGGGCATCTTCGCGAACAGTTGCAGCTGGAACAATTAAAAATTGTTCTTCAGGCAAGTGACGCTCGCGCGGCAAGAATCGCCCGACACGGCCTATACCTAAACGGGCACCAAGTCTGTCAACCAATTGCGTAATATCTTCAGATACAGTCGAACTCCCGTCAACGTTCAACTGCTTTGCGTCACGATGCTGGGTCTCCAAAGCACTTAAGCGTATAAGATCATAACCAAATCCTGCATCCCACCCCTCTTCAGCAGATGCCAATTTCTCACGAAACAGCCGGCAAATAAATGCAGGGGCTTGGACAGGTTCACTCGTACCAACAACCACTCGGGATACGGTGCCATCCACACGAAATAGGGCCAGCTCAAATACCCGCCCTCCCTCACCTCGCACTAAGAGTGTCTGTTTAAGTTTTTCAGCAAGGGACAAAAGTGTAGCAAACACACCCTCTTCCGTTGCAATCGGTTCAAAAAAGCCTCGTTCAGCCATAATCCGCGCCTCGTAACGGCGAGGTGAAATAGGCTCCCCTTCAAGACCCAGAGCTTGATCGAGGCGCCGTAACAGCTCTGACCCGAAACGATTTACAAGAGGGGCCCTTGGCCGATCATATATATCTACAATTCGCGTCAACCCCACCTTTGCCAAGCCCGATACCGTTGCGCCATCTACACGCAGCAAAGAAATAGGAAGATGCTCTAGAGCTGTTTTCGTTTCTTTTGCGAGGACAACACCGCCACCAGAACGCGCAACAGCCCACGCAGCCCCAACAGTATCTGCAATAGCCCCTGCTACGGTAAAGCCTTGGCTGTAAAGACGGGACAAACAATCAGCCAACATCTCGTCCTCATCTCCAAACAGGTGAGCACAGCCCGTTATATCCAAAAGGAGAGTCTCATTGCCATTCAATGCAACCAATGGCGTATATCGCTCACACCAATCGGCAAGCGAAGATAACAGGGCTCTATCTACATCCAGCTGCTCCTCTTCAACCTGTAGCAAAGGCAGGCGGGAGCGTGCATCGCTTAAAAGCATGCCACACTCAAGACCTGCTTTATGCGCTGCCTCATTTATGCATGTTACGCGCTGGCCATTCCTATGGCTTGCGTAAACGACGAGTGGATTTGTCAATGTGCTGGAGCGCCACGACCTCCCCAGATCCCGACGGCAAATTCTGTCTGTTGCCAACTCCTTGAGCCATAGGCACAGTATTCTCTGATGCGGTGCGAAAGCAGCTTTGCTCATAGTTCCATTCCAAGGCACAGCGGCCCATCCTCCCCTCCCGATTACGTTCAAGATAGGCCAACCATCGAGGCCTTCCGATAATATTTTCTAGGGAAGCGGCCCTTTCACTGGGCATGGGCTCTATGCGCCAGCGGGTTAAAGCCGCAGTTGGCATGGGAGTTCCGCCATAGCGCACCAACAAGAATGGTAAACAGGCCTGCTCACTCCGGAGTGACAACCGCCGTGTCGCAGTTAAACCCAACGCCGCATGATCCCCCCTAAACTCTCCCAGAACCCCAGCAAGAGATGGGCACTGCCCTCCCTCTTCCATCACCCACAGAGCTTCTTCAACCCGCCTGGCGCGCACGAAAATCACACGGGCAGGATCAATTCCAAAACTGCATAGGCCTGATGGGTAAGGGCTACCTATTTCTCTCAAAGAACGCTCTTCACTCACCCATAGAACCGGCCCTGACTTATTTCGTAATATCCCAGCCAGCAGGCCAGAAACAAATCCAATCACTCCCCCACTTAACCGCGTCTCAGTTCCATAAATTTCATGAAGAGCAGAGAGTTTCATTCCAGCTTCAGGAAAGAACGAATCCAGCGTTTGAACATGAAATTTAAGCCGTTCAACAAGCTGCCCTGATACCAACTCACCTTTATCAGGATCGCACTCTTTCCCCGGCTCCCGCCTGTTTGTGGCGGAGGCGAGAGCCGGTGCGCTCTGAAAACTGGAAGGGAGGCGCCCTTCCAATCCAGCAATGCGTTTTCTCAACTCTTCAATACGATGACGGTTAGGTTTCATATATCAAACTCTCAATATGTTCACCTTTTGTTCTTATTATTAATTATAAAAAACAGATGAGGAGTCAATCCCATTTTTTTTAGGAGTATTTACCACAATAAATTACATGAATAATTCTACATAATACATCATAATGGGAGCTTGAGATAAACAGTTTTAACTATATTAATTAACCAAATTGGATATAGATAAAAATTGCCCCACATTAATTATAATAAATTCAAGAAAGCCATAGGCAAACAAAACGCTAACGCTATAACAAATTACTCAGCTTTTACTGTATTTTCTATACGGGTTGCAGGCGCAGCTCTAGCTTACTTACTTCAAGTTTTTATTGCTAGAATAATTGGAACACACCACTATGGGGTTTTTGTTGTTGTCTGGACCCTCCTTGTCATTCTGGTTATGTTCTCCAACCTTGGCCTTTCAAATTCAGTCAGCAGGTTCCTCCCCCAATACACCAGTCAAGGTAAGGCGTCCCTCGTCAGGGGGATTTTATACGGCTCTCGTATTGCCGTCTTCATCTGTGCCAGCGCTATCGCAGGAATAGGAGCTTTGGGGATCTGGTTACTAGATGATGCCATTGCCCAACCCTACATTCTCCCAATAGCAATAGCATTGACCTGCCTACCACTCTACACCCTATGCAGTTTGCAAGAAGGAATCGCGCGAGCATATAATTGGCAGTTTTTGAGCGTCGCCCCAGAATACATTTGGCGCCCCACATTAATTATCATTTTTATGGCTATAGCAGTCTTTCTCGATTTCCCTCGAACGGCTGTTACCGCTGTTCTTTGTACCATCTTTGCCATCTGGAGCATCACTGCCATTCAGACACTTTTGCTGCACAAAAAGTTAAAGAAACAGTGTCCACCTGCACCCCGGCAATATCAGTTCAAACTTTGGCTCCAAGTATCGCTGCCTATTCTTCTGGTTGATGGTTTCTTCCAGCTTCTGACAAGTGCAGATGTCATCATAGCTGGCTTCTGGGTACCTTCTGATCAGGTCGCAATTTATTTTGCAGCATCCCGCACGGTTGCTCTTTTGCATTTCGTTTATTACGCTGTCAGGTCAGCAACCGCCATGCAGATATCACAGCTATACTATACAAAAAACTCAAGAAAACTGAGCGAATACATAGGCAGAGCCGCTCAATTGACCTTCTGGCCTACACTCATTCTCACAGCAATTCTTCTGCCCTGTAGCCCATTTCTATTATCTTTCTTTGGAGAAGGCTATGAGAAAGGGTTTCCGGTTTTACTCATTTTAACGTTTGGAATCCTTGCCCGCGCAGCCATTGGGCCAGTAGATTCTCTCCTCAGTCTATCTGGAAATCAGACACTGTGTGCTGGCATTTACGCACTAACCTTTGCAGTTAATGTTGGCCTCAATATCAGCTTGGCCCCCTCATTCGGGCTAATAGGTATAGCGATTGCCACATCTCTTGCTATGATACTGGAGGCCATCCTGCTCATTAGGGGCTCCTATCTGCGACTTGGTATTCTCCCCTTCTTTATCCCTCTACATAAAAAAACAGTGATAGAGGTATGAAGCACCCACCTTACAAAACGGTCGCCTTCTCCTGCAGGGCTCAAGGAGACTTCCAGCAGGAGTGGGAGCACTTAGCCATCAATACCATCACTCCAAACCCTTTTCTCTCACCATCCTTTTTGCAGGAGCTCACACGTACCTTTCCCAGTTTGCAAGTGAGCGTAGTCTTAACCATAGACACTTTGACACAAAGGGCTGTTGCAGCATTACCGGTATATTCTTCACGTGAGGGCATAACCGCTAAAACACTAAAAGTACCGGTTTCCGAATATGGTCCTCTTGGTACTTTACTCGTATCTGAGGAAGCGACGCCTCACGCTCTCAACCTACTCTTTGAAAAGGCTGCCAGTTTAAGTAAATGGCCATTGCTTACACTACCATATCACGCTGTTGATGGAACGGTACCTGACCTTATTAGAGAAACTGCCCAAACCCACAACTGGAGGCTTGCCAGTTGGTTGCCTCAAGAACGGGCATGGCAAAGTAGTCCCCCCTCCTCATCAAGCTTACCAAAGAGGTTAAGAACCTATCAGAGGAACTTGCAAAGTCTTGGCTCTGTTGAATTTATTCAGTCACAAACACCAGAGACCGTTCACACAGCCTTTGAACGTTTTCTTGCTCTAGAGGCAAATAGCTGGAAAGGACGACAGGGATCAGCCCTGCTACAACGCAAACAAACCACTCGGTTTGGGCGCAAAATCATCACCACTTTTGCTCAATCTGGCCAAGTGCAAATCCATGAACTTCAGCTAAACAGAAAAGTGATTGCATCACTGATCACCCTAAACCAAAACGGCCATGTATTTACATGGAAGACTGCATATGATGAAGCGTTTGCAAAGTTCTCACCCGGCCGCCTTTTGTTACACGCTGTCTGCCTGCAAACTCATCAACTAGACGGCTTCAAGGGAATGGACTCTCTTGCTAACCCTGACAATCATATGGTGAACGTGGCATTTAAAAACAAATTTCGTTACGCAACGATTACATTAACAAAAGGTACAGTTCCATTTTGCCTAGCCAAGGAAGCCGAAATGAAAACTCGGCTAAAACATTCCTTGAAAAGGGTGATGAAGAGGAAGTATTGAGACCCGCAATAAACATCAATCAGCAATAGCCATAACTTCAGAGCTTGCACGATGCCTTAGCTTTTGGCGGATGATCTTACCTGTTGTTGTTAATGGCAACTCTGCGACAAACTCAATTTCTCTTGGATATTCATGCGCGGAAAGCCTCAATCGAACCCATTGCTGGATACTCTTTTTTAGTTCACTGCCTTGAGTGGTCCCTTCGTTCAAAACAATATATGCTTTCACAACTTCTGTTCTCACCGGGTCAGGTTTCCCTACAACAGCCGCTAAAGCAATCTTTGGGTGTGTAACGAGACAGTCCTCCACCTCCGCAGGGCCAATCCGGTAGCCAGCCGAGGTAATAATATCATCGTTACGACCGACAAAATGGAAGTAGCCATCTTCATCCATCACTGCCTGATCCCCAGTCAGCATCCACTCCCCTTGAAACTTCGCCTGCGTCAGACTCTTGTGGCGCCAATACTCCAGAAACATGGTGGGGCTACTTTTATGTATTGCAATTTGCCCCTGCTCACCCGCTTCAGCCTTTTTCCCATCATCCTTCAAGAGCGTAACATTGTGCCCAACAACCGGTTTGCCAATTGCACCAGATCGAGAAACGCCTAGTTTCTGGCATGAACCAAGCACTAGATTGCACTCTGTTTGCCCATACATCTCATTGGGAGTGACATTTAATATACTCTTTGCCCAATCATATGCAGCGGACCCTAAAGGTTCTCCAGCAGAGCACAAACTACGTAAGTTAAGATCTGGCACATACCTCCGCGCATTCACACCTGACATGATTTTCAAAGCTGTCGGTGGAATGAACGCATTGCGAACCTTGTAATTACACAACAGCCTAAATGCCTCTTCCGGGTCAAACTTCCTTAGTTTCTTTGCAATTACGGGCACCCCCATCTTCAAACTAGGCATGAGGGCATTAAATAATCCTCCCGCCCATGCCCAGTCTGAGGGCGTCCAAAATAGATCCCCCTTCTGGGGGAATAGGTCATGAGAGAGTTGAATTCCCGGTATATGGCCAAGTAAAACTCGATGAGGCAGCAAAGCACCTTTTGGTGCCCCTGTCGTACCGGATGTATAAATCATCACAGCAGGATCCTCAGCCAACGTCGGAATGGGATCAAAACACTCTGATGACCTACTCAGCAAATTGTGAAAGTCATAGCTACCTGTTCTCTCACCGTCGATACAAACTACAAACTCAAGATCGGGAAGACGGTTACGAATACCAGAAAGTTTTAGGAGCCCTTCTTGATCAGTAATCAATCCTTTGGCACCTGATGTTTTGAGACGATATAACAAGGCTTCAGGACCAAAGAGCGCTGCAAGAGGAACTGTAATTGCCCCCAGCTTATATGAGGCGAAATGTGTTATCGCAGTTTCTGGAGTCTGAGACAGAAGAATCCCGACACGATCACCACGGGTAATCCCCATCGCTTTGAAAGCATTGGCAAGTTTATTGGAGGCAGCACTAAGAGCACCATACGACCATGCTTCCTCACCACCACCCTCACACAGGTATAACAGGGCTACTTTTTTGGGGTGAGTTCGTGCCCAAACGTCACAGGCATCCGTTGCGATATTATAAAAGTGCGGCACATTCCATTTAAAGCGAGCCTGAACCTCTTCATAGGTCTTCGCTTTCGGTAGCATTCCCAAACTATCCCTCACTTGTCACTACAAGTATCCAAGGCCTAGCATTTTTCTTAAGAATGGCAATTGAAAATATGCTTTCAGCCCAATGAACGAAACTCTCAAACTTCATATAGAGATAGTTGTTAAGAGCCAACTGCAACCAAGGCCCAAAACACCTTATACTTTGATTGAGGGTCATAAGTTGTCGCAAGACCGATGCGCTCAATATTCGGGTCCAGCATTACTTTATTGTGCTTGGGAGACTGTCTCCACCCTGAAAACGCTTCGGCCCAACTCCTATACCCAGAGCTCGTATTCTCCACGACATAGGAAGTATATACACCCTGCTCAGCCAGTGTATTCCCCAGTATCTCGCGGTCCGAAGGCTTTTGCCCCTTCAATGCGGCCACTTCCGCAGATCGAGACTGTGCAACTCTACTCAGTTTTTTATCTGCATAAACAGGGGGCAGCCCAAATTGCGCCCTGTAAGCAGAAATCATTCCGGAAGCTTCATACACATCTACTGACGCTTGATAACTCTCCAAGTTCCGATAGGCCTTTGGTTGGTCGGAGGCAGACTGGCAGGCCGCCAACACAATAACAGTACAAAGAGAGAGGAAATATTGGAGTGAGTTCATCTTAAACAGGGCCCAAAGTGAATGCTAACAGTAGCATAAGAGATAAGAGACAAAATATTTTCCGCCCCTTTCTCTAAAGCTCGTTTCGTTTGATTGTCTTCAAGTAAACGAAACGAGCTCGAAATAAAAAGTTAGAGCGCGAAGCGTGCATGCCAATGAATGCGCCGTGCTCTAATCCCCCACTTCACGAAGCTTCTTTTAGAATAGGTTTCTCGTGTGTTCCAGATCTGGAGCTTGCCTGAGAGGTTCTCCCCTCTTCCTCAACAGGGGGCACAAGAGCCATACCCACTTCTTCTTGAGAGAGTATCCCTTTTAAGTGCCCCTTATCGTCCACAACTGGGATAGGGTAATCACTTTCCAAGGTTGCCGGAAGTGCCTCTTCCAAGGTGCTTTGTGTCTCAATAGAGGCTGCATCATCAGCAAATTCGTAAAGGGAAGAGCTATTCCCCTCCTTGGAGATTACCTCTTCCAAACCTTCTTGTGTGACCACACCCCGGAATTCTTTATTCTCAACAACATAGCCATAATCTTCCCCTCTTCTGACCATGTCAGCAAGGGCCTTTTCCATATTATCATGGGTGATACGCATGGAGGGTGGCTCCATAACTGTATCCACCGTCAAGACGCGGGCACGGTTCACATCCCGAACAAAAGCCCTGACATAGTCATCCGCAGGCTCCAATAGAATTTGGGCGGGAGTGCCAATCTGCGAGATAACACCGTCTTTAAGAATAGCGATTTTATCGCCAATCCGAAGTGCTTCATCCAGGTCATGTGTAATGAAAACAATTGTTTTATGAAGCTTTTCCTGAAGCTCCACCAATTGGTCCTGCATTTGCGACCTAATAAGCGGATCCAACGCAGAAAATGCCTCATCCATTAACAAAATATCAGGATTGTTCGCCAACGCGCGAGCAAGGCCGACGCGCTGCTGCATACCCCCAGACAACTGATCAGGATACTGGTTTTCGAAGCCTGAAAGCCCAACCGTCTCAATCCATTCGAGTGCAGTTTCTTCACGATCTTTCTTCGGAATTCCCTGTACTTCCAGTCCATAAGCTACGTTTTTCAATACTGTACGATGTGGTAGCAAACCAAATCTTTGAAAAACCATGCTCATTTTTTGCCGGCGGAACTGTTCCAGTTCCCGGTTGGACAGAGCCATTACATCTTGTCCATCGACAAGAATTTGCCCATCAGTGGGGTCAATCAACCGGTTAAAATGTCGAATAAGAGTAGATTTGCCTGAGCCTGATAAGCCCATGATAACAAATATCTCGCCCTCTTCAACAGTCAGGCTGACATCGTGAAGCCCCAAAGTGTGGCCCGTTTCAGCCAGCAGTGCTTCCTTATTCATTCCCGCCTGCACTTTAGGGAGAACGCGATTAGGATTGCTTCCGAATATTTTAGTTATATTTTTTACGATAATCTTGGACATGGTATTAACTTATCGATGCATCTGCATACGTTGCCCAGCTGACTGGGTAATCCGGTCAAAGAGAATTGCAAGTATGACAATTGCAATGCCTCCAATTAAACCTTGCCCAGAGTCGTTACGTTGCAGCCCAAGCAGAACTGTTTCTCCAACACCGCGCGCTCCAATCATGGAGGCGATAACAACCATGGCCAAAGCCATCATCATAGTCTGGTTAATACCCTGCATAATGGAGGGTAATGCAAGAGGTAATTGTACCCCTTTCAATATTTGCCAACGTGTGGCCCCAAACGACTTACTAGCTTCGACAACCTCCGTATCCACATAACGAATACCAAGATCGGTCAAGCGAATGAGTGGAGGTGTTGCATATATAACAGTGGCCAGAACAGCTGGAATTTTTCCAAGACCAAAAAGCATTGCAGCAGGAATAAGATATACAAAGCTAGGAATAGTCTGCATGAGATCAAGAACCGGATTTAAGACCAGTCTGAACTTTTCTGAACGTGCAGAAAAAACGCCTAAGGGAATTCCCATCAGGACTGAAATTCCAACAGCAACAAGCAATATTGCAATAGTTTGCATAGCCTGCTGCCATAGTCCTAATGTTCCGATAAACCACATGGATGCCGCCATAGCGACAGACAGAACCAAACGCCTGCTAACGAAATAAGTCAAAAGGCCGATGCAAATGAGTATGATAACTGGATCAGCCTGCCGGAGCACCCTTTCCAACTTTACCAGCAAGAACAAAAGGGAACTGGAAAAAGCTTCGAAACCGTCCCCGTAGTTTATAACCAGATGGTCTACAAAAGTATTTGTTATTTTTTTTATTGGGCTTCCAAAGTCTGGAAACAAGGTAAAGTCCATAGGGTCCTCACAGCAATTTAAAAGAAGGAACAAGCCTGTAACTTGCCCCTTCTCAATAAATGCATCACTAGTTTTTGGTTACTGCTCTAGTGCTGCTTCGACACGCTCAGCAACTTCGGCTGGAACCCAAGAAACCCAAATATCATGATTTGTCTTGAGGAAGTGCTTTGCTGCATCCTCAGTCGTCCCGCCTGTGTCCTGCATATATGCGAGTGCTTTCGACACTATCGCACTTGTCGTCCCATAATTTTTCAAGAATTCTGTCATCTGCGGAGCTTTTTCGGCAAATTCGGTATTCGAGTAAATATGAACTTTCGCGAGTGGGTATGCAACAGCTTGCGTCACTTTCTCAGGATCGTTTTCCGCGGAGAGCTCATCCCAAATTTCCTTATTGAAGGCCGGCTCCTCCAAGATAACAAGATCGTCCTGAACCTTGCCGAGCACCCAAGTCGGGCCCCAGTAATAGAAAACTATCGGTTTTTTACGTTTTATGCTGGATTCAATCACAGCAGCCAGAGAAGCTCCCGTTCCAGGACGGAAATTCACATAATCGTCTGTCAGGCCATAAGCATGAAGTTTTTTGGTATTAATAACCTCACAACCCCAGCCCGCAATACAGTTGTAAAAGCGGCCTTTACCAGGTTCTTCAGGGTCAGAAAAAACGTCTTTGAACTTGGTAAGATCCTTTACAGATTTCAAACCTTTAGCTGGAGCATCCTCACCCTCAACCACATATTTTGGAACAAACCACGCTTGTATTGCATCAGGAAAGTTAATGCCTAAATCAACGATGGCACCACTCTCTTTGCCTTTCGTCAGAGCTTCCGTAACATTGTCTGGCCAGATTTCCATAGTGACATCAATGTCACCGCGTGTCATGCCATTTAGAAGTGGGATTGTGGAGCCTGGGATTGTGTCCGTTTCACATCCATACCCATGCTTCGCGATAAATTCAGCAACAGATGTATGAAAGGCGTTAGAATCCCAATCCAAACCAGCAAATACTACTGGGCGATCAATTTCACAAGTGGCCTCAGAGGCGGCGCTCGGTGTCACACCAAATGGCATTGATAAAACCAGACTGGCCAATGCAATTCTAAAATTAAACAACAGTTCATCTCCGATTATTTTATGAAACCATCCCGCCAAGCGAACATTTACGCCGCATAATACTGGCAAAATCCCATAAAAAATCCGACAAAAGCTTGCGCTTTTACCGAAAAAACAATTTACAATTAGCCTTTATATAATAAATACATTGGATTGCCTGTCAACAGGGTAAACCATCTAATAAAATTGCAAATCAACTCTTAAGAAAAACTAAAATAACTTCAATGTATAACAAAATATATTTAATAGTTATTTTAAATATATATGACTTAACTATATGCAATACATATAAATAGACGCACTAAATTATATGAAATCAATTTAATACTTATATATTCGTCGATTACATTTAATAATGACGGAAAGTTAACCCAAGGCACCCATTCAGTCCCATAAGACAAAAAAGTCCGGATGTCTCAGCTACTAGTATTATTTTAGGAGTGGCATGAGGGGAGAACGGTGACAATTGCATGCCACCGTAACGCTTTAAAACTCAGCGAGATGCTTCAAGCACATCATCAAAAGAACGCAAACCTGCTACAGGCGCACCAACAAGAACCGCCATGTTTCCAGGTGCGTGTTGGTTCTTCCACATTTTGGTATGAGCCTGCGGAATCTGGTCCCAAGGGAACACTTCGCTCATGCAAGGATCAATACGACGATCAATCACAAACTGGTTTGCCTCACTTGCCTGCTTCAGGTGCGCAAAGTGCGACCCCTGAATACGCTTTTGCCTCATCCAGACATAACGTGCATCAAAAGTGAGGTTGAACCCTGTTGTTCCGGCACAAAATACAACCATACCACCACGCTTTGCAACAAGCGTAGACACCGGGAAAGTTGCTTCACCTGGATGTTCAAAGACCAGATCAACGTCATTACCTTTACCGGTAATTTCCCAAATGGCCTTACCAAACTTACGAGCTTCTTTGGTCCAGTTATCATATTCAGGAGAGTTAACTTTTGGCAGCTGCCCCCAGCAGTTAAAGTCCTTCCGATTGATAACGCCTTTAGCACCTAACGAGAGAACATAATCACGCTTGTCTTCGTCAGAAATCACACCAATCGCATTTGCTCCAGCAGCGGCAGCCAGCTGCACACCAAACACCCCAAGACCACCAGAAGCTCCCCAAATCAATACGTTTTGACCTGGCTTAAGCGCATGAGGATCATGGCCAAACAGCATTCTATAGGCTGTTGCAAGCGTCAGTGTGTAGCACGACGCCTCTTCCCAAGTCAGGTGTTGTGGACGCTTCATTAGCTGCTGTGATTGTACACGTGCATACTGAGCAAAGGATCCGTCTGGTGTCTCATAACCCCAAATCCTCTGGGAATTAGAGAACATCGGATCGCCACCATTACAGGCCTCGTCATCCCCATCATCCTGGTTACAGTGAACAACGACCTCATCGCCGACTTTCCAGCGCTTAACTTTAGCACCGACAGCCCAAACAATTCCAGAGGCATCAGATCCAGCAACGTGATAGGGGTGCTTGTGAGCTTCAAGGGTTGAAATTGGTTGACCAAGCGCCGCCCAAATTCCGTTATAGTTCACACCTGCAGCCATCACCAGAACCAGCACTTCATTGCTATCCAGTTCCCAAACTGGCACAACTTCCTGAATCATAGCCTCTTCTGGCGGACCATGACGATCCTGCCGGATTGACCATGCGTACATGTTCTTTGGTACGTGACCTAAAGGAGGAATTTCCCCTACTTCATAGAGATCTTTATACTCTGCCTGCTTCTTTGGTCCGTTGTCGTTAGCTTGTGCTACCGCGCTCATCGCAAACTCCTCAACTTGCGTTTATTCCTTTTGGCACCCTGCCTCATCTATCCGTTTCCCCTATTTTGGAGTAGATGACTTTATTGCAATGCAATATACACGATCCCATATTCCTTTGTGCAATAAAATTATCATTATAATTTAGGCTGAAATATATAATACTATTGCTTAGGTTGCTTTATACCTCCACTATAATATTGCATTGCAAAAAAGTAAAATTATATCAAAGTGGGTACGCCGCTTATATTCCTATTGTGCTATCAATAGGCTCTGGGAGAAAAAGGGAGTTGACACAATGAGTTCGAAAGGCTCGCCTGAGGTCAAACGTGACCGGCCATGGATGTTTCGTACCTATGCAGGGCATTCGACCGCCGCTGATAGTAATCGGCTATATAGGACCAATCTAGAAAAAGGCCAGACAGGTCTTTCTGTTGCCTTCGACCTTCCCACTCAGACTGGTTATGACCCTGACCACCCTTTATCCAAAGGCGAAGTCGGGAAAGTTGGTGTTCCAGTCTCTCACCTTGGTGATATGCGAGCACTGTTCAACGAAATTCCTTTGGAACGTATGAACACATCCATGACTATCAACGCCACAGCTCCCTGGTTACTCGCACTTTATGTAGCCGCAGCTGATGAGCAGGGCGCTGATCGGTCTCAGCTAGCTGGAACCACCCAGAACGACCTTATTAAAGAGTACTTGTCACGCGGTACATATGTATTTCCTCCAGCTTCATCCATGCGCTTAACAACGGATGTAATTTCCTGGACCTACAAGAATATGCCGAAATGGAACCCCATGAATGTGTGTTCCTATCACTTGCAGGAAGCTGGGGCGACACCAGTTCAGGAACTCTCCTTTGCCTTGGCAACGGCAATTGAGATTCTTGACCGCATAAAAGCAGATGACACCATAAGTAGTGAGGACTTCCCTGCCGCGGTTGGCCGTATTTCATTCTTTGTGAATGCCGGCATGCGTTTCGTTACTGAAATGTGCAAAATGCGAGCTTTCACGGAGTTATGGGATGAAATTTGCCGCGAACGATACGGGGTGGAAGAGGAACGCTATCGCCGCTTCCGTTATGGCGTGCAGGTGAACTCCCTTGGATTGACAGAGCAGCAACCTGAAAACAACGTTTACCGCATCCTCCTTGAAATGATGGCAGTTGTTCTTTCTAAAAATGCTCGTGCTCGGGCAGTACAATTGCCAGCATGGAACGAGGCACTCGGCCTTCCAAGGCCATTTGACCAGCAGTGGTCACTGCGTATGCAGCAAATTGTTGCCTATGAAACCGACCTGCTTGAATATGCTGATATATTTGATGGTTCAAAAGAAATTGAGACCAAGGTCGAGACATTAAAAGCTCAGGCCCGCGAAGAACTAGCCCACATTGAAGGAATGGGGGGAGCTGTTGCTGCAGTTGAAAACAGCTATATGAAGCAGCAGCTTGTGAACGCCAACAGCCGCCGCCTGGAAGGCATTGAAAGTGGCGATCAAACCGTTGTTGGTGTAAACAAGTGGACGCAAAGTGAGCCCTCTCCTCTTAGCGGCGGAGAGGATGGTGGCATCCTGACTGTCCCCGACCATGTGGAAACGGAAGCTGTTGAGCGCATAACGCAATGGCGAGCCCAGCGCGATGACAATGCAGTTCAGCAAGCCCTTGAATCCCTAAGAAAAGCCGCCCGTGGTTCAATGAACATTATGGGTCCGTCCATTGCATGCGCAAAAGCTGGCGTCACGACGGGAGAATGGGGAACTGCTCTTCGTTCTATTTACGGTGAGTACCGAGCCCCAACCGGCGTTGGCAGAGCAGCTAGAAATGACGCGGAAGATTTGCAGCCCGTTCGCGATGCAGTCAATGCTGTTTCTCGCAAATTGGGCCGCCGCCTTAAATTTCTCGTTGGCAAACCCGGTCTTGATGGCCACTCCAATGGTGCCGAGCAAATTGCAGTGCGGGCCAGAGATAGCGGTATGGACGTAATCTATGACGGAATTCGTTTAACGCCGGAACAAATCGTTGAAAAAGCTATTGAAGAGCAAGCCCATGTTATTGGTCTCTCTATTTTGTCTGGCTCACATATGGCACTTGTCAAAGATGTCCTCACAGAGCTGAAAAAACGAAATTGGACATCCATCCCTGTTGTTGTTGGCGGTATTATTCCAGAGGATGATGAGCAAAGCCTGCGGAAAAGCGGTGTGACTTCTGTTTATACCCCAAAGGACTTCCAGCTCTCCGACATCATGATGGATATTGTCTCAATTCTAGATGAAAAAGCAGACACTCTAACTGAAGCCTCCTAGCCGAAAGGCTGGTTTACAATGGCAGTGCATTTAATGATTTGCACTGCCACTTTTTCATCTAGTCTTCACTCGAGAAAAACAAAGAGTGAAAATCAGGCTCCCCAATACCCGTCCTCATCAAGTAGCCCCTAGATTACTGTAAACTCCTGTCAACTTTTACCTTTTTTCTCTGGGTTTTTTGCTGGTATTCACCTAGCTTTCACGGAAATCGCATCAAAACCTGGGCAGAGTTAATGACACAACACCTCAAAATCGTAACTTGGAACATAAATTCGGTTCGCTTACGCCTGCCCATTGTTGAGAAAATGCTGTTGGATCATGCCCCCGATGTCTTATGCCTACAAGAAACCAAATGTCCTGATGGAAGTTTTCCTGAAGCAGCCATTAAAAAGCTCGGCTACAAATACATAGAAATGCATGGGCAAAAAGGCTACCATGGCGTAGCCCTAATTTCTCGCCTGCCTCTTCTCAATGTTGAAAAGAAAGAGTTTTGCGAAATGGGCGACACGCGCCACATTGCAGCAGATATTGAGTTTAATGGTAGCAGCTTCAGATTACATAACTTCTACGTGCCCGCCGGCGGGGACACTCCAGACCCCAAAGTGAATGAAAAGTTTGCCCATAAGCTCAAATTTCTCGAAGAAATGAAAAGCTGGTTTTCTGGTTTCAAAGGACAATCCGTTGTCGTTGGGGACTTAAACATTGCCCCATATGAGACAGATGTCTGGTCGCATAAACAACTTTCGAAAGTTGTCAGCCATACTCCGCTAGAAAGCGAGCAACTCGAAGCAGTTCGCGAGTCTGGCGGCTACGTTGATACCATGCGTAAGCATATCCCCATGGATCAAAAGGTCTATACTTGGTGGAGTTATCGCGCCAAGGATTGGTCTGCAGCAGATAAAGGCCGCCGTCTTGACCATATCTGGATGACTCCCGACCTAGCGCATTATACTAAAGACGTGCATGTCCTGAGAGATGCGAGGGGCTGGGAAAAACCATCTGATCACGCCCCTGTTTTCGCTCTTCTGGAGGCCTAAACTTCACTTGATGGGTGCAGGATAACTTTTCCCTTGGCACGACGAGAGGAAATTTCATCAAAAGCCTTTTCGAAGTCTTCAAATGAATAAACCGCATGAATTCGGGGGCGAATGCTCCCGCTTTTCAGCCAATCAAGTAGCTGCAGCATATCCTTTTTGTGTTCCTCAGGTTCTTCATCAATAGCGCGCCCCCAAAATACACCACGAACATCACACCCTTTGAGCAAGGTTAGATTTGCTGGGAAGCTCTGTATATCTCCTGAAGCAAAGCCAACCACGAGATAACGACCACGCCACGCCATTGCCCGAAGAGCAGGTTCCGCCAAATCTCCTCCAACAGCATCGTAAACGACATCGACACCTTTTCCGTTCGTCAGTTTTTTCAGCGTCCCTTTTAAATCCTCGTCACTATAGTTGATCAGTTCATCAGCTCCATGTTCCTGAGCAACTTTCAACTTATCTTGAGAAGATGCGCAGGCAATAACATGAGCCCCCATTGCTTTGGCAACTTCAACAGCTGCAAGACCAGCTCCGCCAGAAGCCCCCAGTACAGCAACAGTTTCACAGGGTTTCACATCTCCACGTCCACGTAATCCATGAATGGCAGTGCCATACGTGATCATTAAACCGGCTGCATGATCATAATTGACCCCATCGGGGATGAGTGTCAACTTGTCTGCTTCAACTACAAGTGTCTCTTGTGCTGCGCCCCAAATCATGTAGGCAATAACAGCATCGCCCTTTTGCACAGTAGAGACTTCACTACCAACTTCATCAACAATACCTGCAAACTCACCACCCGGAGAAAAAGGTGGTTCAGGCTTATATTGATATTTTCCTTTGACCAATAACGTATCAAAGAAATTTAAAGCCGTAGCTTTGACTTTGATGCGGACTTGCGAAGGACCAAGTTCGGGTTCTGGCAAATCCTCCAAAACCAAATCACTGGCTGGCCCATACTGTTTACAGATGATGGCCTTCATCATTCATCCCCCACTCTTCTCGGCTTCAATTGCATTATCAATCTAGGCATTGAACACATAATTTGAACCTCACCAAAGGGACAGTTTTCTCCGAGGCTAACCATGAAAACTTGCAAGACCCAGTTTCAAACGTTAAGACCCAACAAAATTCCAAAAAGAGACGAGAATATATGCGCGGTTACTTTGCTGTTGGCTCAGAAGGCCTATCAAAACCTATGAATGTTGGAACCTTGATGCGTACCGCACATGCTTTTGGTGCCAGTTATTTCTTTACGGTCAATGCTGATCCCCGTCTTGATCGCGCGCCCCGTTCCGACACCTCCAAAAGCGTAGACCATATTCCGCATTTCAAATGGCAAGGTATTGAGGAAATGCGTTTCCCGCGCGGGTGCAAACTTGTGGGTGTTGAACTTACTGATGATGCAATCGAACTCCCCAGTTTTGGGCACCCGTTACAGGCCGCTTACATACTGGGTCCAGAGCGAGGTAGCCTCTCCCCTGCCATGCAGGAAAGATGCGATTATATCGTAAAAATTCCAACTAAATTCTGTGTCAATATTGGCATTGCAGCATCCATCGTCCTTTATGACCGCTTTACAGTTCATGGCAAATATGCGCCGCGGCCCCTTACAGCAGGCGGCCCAAAAGATCCGCTTCTGGAGCACATACACGGAACCCCCAAATTCCGGAGTGAACGCCGATTACCCGGCATGGAATAAATTTCCAAAACGAATCACATAGAGTCACCAATACAAAAGCGAGAACAGGCAGCATACGACTTTCTGGTTTGCAGAAAACATTAATGTCTCTATAAAATTATTGGATTGGAACGATAATCTAAGCTGCATTATACTGAATCTATACTTAGAGAAGTGGAGGTAAAACCATCCATAAAAACACTATTATCTAGAGGTATAGATACATAGTTCTATCAAGAGTGGAAAAATTAAAGCCCACATTTTAAAAACAGATTTGATCTTTTGGGTAATTGACCATAAAAGACAATTAGATAGTCATAGACGCTGCAACTGGGGTTACGAAGCTTTCGATTTTTCAATGGATAATTGTCGCTGCATAACTCGCAAATTTTGGTAGGCTGCCACAGTATTGCCCGCTTCTTGGGGACTTTTGGTGGCTTCCGGCTAGTTATGCTCTGAGGTTGTGTGGTAACCGTTTTACTCTCAACCTTTTCGTAACCATCTTTAAGGTAGTCTTAAGACTAAAATTTATATTCGGCTGTTTACGTTTCTAATGTGTTCAGCACAGAGAAAGCGGTTTGGAGAAGATGCAAACACGTATCCTGATGACGGCCCTTGTGGCTTTCGGTCTTTCTGGGGCAGCTGCAAATGCGCAGTCACCTTCTTTGGTGAAACAAAATAAAGACTGGCAGACATACACATATTCCGGTCAAAATGGCAAAGTCTGTTATGCGCTTTCAAAGCCCACACAGCTGCTTCCTTCAGACCGCAATCATGGCGATGTCTTTTTCTTTATCTCCACGCGCCCTGCAGAGCGCGTGAAAAATGAACCAAGTGTCATTGTTGGCTATGACTTCAAAGAGGGGTCGATTGTTACAGCCGATGTGGATGGACAAAAGTTCAATATGTTCACAAAAGGTGATGGCGCTTGGGTGCAAAACGCAGCTGAAGAGCAGCGCCTTATATCTGCCATGAAAGCCGGACGAAAGTTGACCGTTTCCGGTGTTTCCAAGCGTAATACCAAGACAACCTATGAATATTCCCTGAGCGGTGTAACCGCGGCAATTGGAGAAGCTGATAAAGCCTGCCAATAAAAAGCGGCCTTTACTCCTTTGTTTGCTGAAGCGATTTGCAATCTAGGTGACGAACTAGATAGCTCTATTTGTGGCAGGTTTAAGTCCATTTTGAAATATTGGCATTATGGGCTTCCAACTCGCTGTAGATCAGGTATAACCCTTTTCAAAATTAGGCGGTGGCCAATGGTCGCCGCCTCTTATATTTTGAAGAAGGAATAGAGCGCGTCGATACGCAGCTCACCTTTGGCAACCTCAAAACCGATGGAATAAAACATGGCGATATCGCTCGACATCGCGCACAAAGGAACGAACGCAAACGTATCCGCTGCTGCGTCCAATGCCGTTACTGATATGAAAGAAGAAAAGCCTTCTCTAATCGGCCTTGACCGCGAAGACCTTGGCAAGGCGTTGGAAGCTGTGGGTGTCGCTCCCAAACAAGTGCGGATGCGAGTGAACCAGTTGTGGCACTGGCTCTATGTTCGAGGTGTTTCAGACTTCGACAAAATGTCCAATGTCTCAAAAGACTTGCGGGCCAAGCTCAATTTTGCATTTACAATCGAGCGCCCTGAAGTCGTTTCTGAACAAATTTCTGTAGATGGTACACGCAAGTGGCTCTTCCGCTTTCCCTCTCGCGGCGCAGGCAAGCCTGTCGAAGTTGAAACTGTTTACATTCCCGAAGAAGATCGCGGCACTCTCTGCATTTCCTCTCAAGTCGGATGCACACTCACTTGCACCTTCTGCCACACAGGAACTCAGAAGCTGGTTCGCAACTTAACAGCGGAAGAGATCCTTTCTCAACTTTTGATCGCAAAAGACCGTCTAAATGACTTCCCTGATGCCGATGCTCCAGAAGGTGGATTGGAAAACAACTCGAACCGCCGCAAAGTTACCAACATAGTAATGATGGGCATGGGCGAACCGCTCTATAACTTTGAGGCTGTTAAAAAAGCTCTCTTGATTGCTTCGGATGGAGATGGTCTTTCCCTTTCCAAACGCCGCATCACTCTCTCCACATCTGGTGTCACCCCCATGATTGGCCGCACTGGTGATGAAATTGGGTGTATGCTTGCAATTTCCCTTCATGCCGTGACAGATGAACTGCGTGATGTGCTTGTTCCTATTAACAAAAAATACAATCTAGAAACGCTCTTGCAATCCTGTCGCGACTACCCCGGTCTTTCCAACGCAAAGCGTATTACTTTTGAATACGTTATGTTGAAAGGCATCAATGATAGTCTGAAGGATGCAAAAAAGCTGGTGCAGTTGTTAAAAGGCATTCCAGCCAAAATTAACCTGCTTCCATTTAACCCGTGGCCCGGCTCTCCCTATGAATGTTCAGAGTGGGAGCAAATTGAAGCATTTGCAGATGTTGTCAATAATGCAGGCTATGCCTCTCCAATTCGCACCCCTCGAGGCCGCGATATTTTCGCAGCATGTGGCCAGCTCAAGTCAGAATCCGAGCGTTTGAGGAAAGCTGAACGAGAGGCTCTAGAGAAAGCATCAGCTTCAGGTACTGCTTGAACTCTGGATAAAAATACACGATGACTACAATGCCCGTAGCGTAAAAACTGCGGGCCTTTTCTATCTAGCACCAGCAGTCAAAAAGAATAACCGGTGGTTTGTAGTCTGGATACCGGATCAGCGCTTCGCTTGTCCGGTGTGACCCAAGGGGTTTAACAGACCTTGCCACGCATGCTGCCGTCATCCCGACAAATGAGCCGGGATCCAAACATACCAACAGGTTTGTAATACTGCAGCTTGGTATAGGCCATATATATGCCTAGCTCTCACTTTCTAACTCCGAAAAAACAAACCCATGTTACCTTTGAGAGTTATACCAACGGCACTTATAATTGACTTGTATGCGCCCAATTTCGTCTACCGATTGATGTGATTGTGTGGGGTTGTTGAATAAGCTTATTCCAAGCGGAACAGGCGGCATCGACAATTTCCTGGTAGTCTTGAAAGGTTCGGTTAGAGAGCCAGTTTTGCCGTAAGTACTGCCAAACATTTTCAACCGGGTTGAGCTCCGGAGAACGGGGTGGGAGCAGCAAGATGGTTATCTTATCAGGCAACTTCAGTTTTGCCGTTGTATGCCAACCCGCTTGATCCATCAGGACCACTGCGTGCGCCCCTTTGGCGACGGTTCGGCTGATTTCTTTAAGGTGAAGCTGCATGGAATTGGTATTGGCTTTGGGCAAAACAAGTGCTGCCCCTTTGCCGTGGGCGGGGCAGATGGCCCCGAATACATAAGTTGATTGATAGCGCCCGTCGCTGGGAGCCCGTGGTCTCGTTCCTTTTTTTGCCCACCTTCTGGTGAGCCCATTTTTTTGACCAATGCGGGCTTCGTCCTGCCACCAGATTTCCATGGATGTTTGTGAGGGCAAGCGCGCTTTTATTTCTTTAAGCCGGGCATGGAAGTTTTTTTATATGTCTCCATAACTTGCTCGTCCTGTGCCGGGTGCTGTGGCCGAACGCTGACCCGAGAAAATCCCAGAACTCTGAGGAGGCTTGAAATAGCCCTTTCGCTATAGCTGACCCCAAACTTCTGCTCGATCACACCTTGCAGATCCCGCCGACGCCAGCGAATTACGCCGTGTTGTTGTAAATCAGGCCCAGCCTCAACCAGATCTGCAAATTCAGCCATTTGCTCTTTATTTAACCACCGGACACGGCCCGGGATCTTACGATTGTACAGGCCGTGCGGCCCTTCTGCGTTAAACCGATGCACCCAGTCTCGCAGTGTTTGGAGGTCCATGCCGCCCATGCGTGCCGCCTCCAAGCGCGACAACCCATCATAAACAGCAGCAAGAGCAAGAAGGCGGCGGCTCTGCCTGACATCCTTACTTTGACAAGCAAGAGTTCGTAACGAAGAAGCATCATAGTCTCGGCGCAATGGGATCGCTGACATTGGGAATCTCCTTTCCCAATGTTGAATCACAATTCAAGTGATTTGGGAATCCTCATCCCGAGTCAAAAACAGGTGCCGTTGGTATTATACCAACGGCACTTATAATTGACCTGTATGCGCCCAATTTCGTCTACCGATTGATGTGATTGTGTGGGGTTGTTGAATAAGCTTATTCCAAGCGGAACAGGCGGCATCGACAATTTCCTGGTAGTCTTGAAAGGTTCGGTTAGAGAGCCAGTTTTGCCGTAAGTACTGCCAAACATTTTCAACCGGGTTGAGCTCCGGAGAACGGGGTGGGAGCAGCAAGATGGTTATATTATCAGGCAACTTCAGTTTTGCCGTTGTATGCCAACCCGCTTGATCCATCAGGACCACTGCGTGCGCCCCTTTGGCGACGGTTCGGCTGATTTCTTTAAGGTGAAGCTGCATGGAATTGGTATTGGCTTTGGGCAAAACAAGTGCTGCCCCTTTGCCGTGGGCGGGGCAGATGGCCCCGAATACATAAGTTGATTGATAGCGCCCGTCGCTGGGAGCCCGTGGTCTCGTTCCTTTTTTTGCCCACCTTCTGGTGAGCCCATTTTTTTGACCAATGCGGGCTTCGTCCTGCCACCAGATTTCCATGGATGTTTGTGAGGGCAAGCGCGCTTTTATTTCTTTAAGCTGGGCATGGAAGTTTTTTTATATGTCTCCATAACTTGCTCGTCCTGTGCCGGGTGCTGTGGCCGAACGCTGACCCGAGAAAATCCCAGAACTCTGAGGAGGCTTGAAATAGCCCTTTCGCTATAGCTGACCCCAAACTTCTGCTCGATCACACCTTGCAGATCCCGCCGACGCCAGCGAATTACGCCGTGTTGTTGTAAATCAGGCCCAGCCTCAACCAGATCTGCAAATTCAGCCATTTGCTCTTTATTTAACCACCGGACACGGCCCGGGCTCTTACGATTGTACAGGCCGTGCGGCCCTTCTGCGTTAAACCGATGCACCCAGTCTCGCAGTGTTTGGCGGTCCATGCCGCCCATGCGTGCCGCCTCCAAGCGCGACAACCCATCATAAACAGCAGCAAGAGCAAGAAGGCGGCGGCTCTGCCTGACATCCTTACTTTGACAAGCAAGAGTTCGTAACGAAGAAGCATCATAGTCTCGGCGCAATGGGATCGCTGACATTGGGAATCTCCTTTCCCAATGTTGAATCACAATTCAAGTGATTTGGGAATCCTCATCCCGAGTCAAAAACAGGTGCCGTTGGTATTAGTATGTTCGTAGCCCACGCCCCTGCGGGGTATCTCCTTGGTAAGGCGATGATATCCCCTAAAGCACCTCTACGCTCAAGTTCGATGGGCGCTGTGGTACTTGGAAGTATATTTCCCGACTTGGATATGTTGTATTTCCACTTGATCGACAAAGGTCAAGTACATCACCATATGTATGTCACTCACTGGCCGCTTGTCTGGATTGGCCTCACTTTAATCACTCTTCTTATATTTCGAAGCGCTTCAAGTACTCGAAACCTAGTGCTATACTTTAGCCTCGGGGGGGTGCTCCATAATTGCCTGGATACTATTGCTTCACCAGTTTATTGGCTTGCGCCCTTTAGCTATACCGCGATTGAGCTGGTAACAGTCCCAGCGACCTACAATCATTGGATTTTTAGCTTTTTGCTACACTGGACATTTGGCATAGAGCTTTTAATTATTCTTGCGGCGACAGTAATGTTTTACAAAGACCTAAAAAGGTAGGCATACTTGCTACCTTTACAAGCGTTTAATAACGCAAAAGAGGCGCAAAATGCGCCTCTATAACTTTCCTGAAAGCACTCTAATTATGCAGCGCCTTTTCCTGCTGCGCGCTCTGCGCGTTTGCGGTCATGAGGGCACAATAGCGCTTTACGCAAACGGATGGATTCTGGCGTAACTTCAACCAACTCATCTTCAGCAATGTAGGATAGCGCACCTTCGAGGCTGAGTTTGATAGGAGTGGTCAACTTCACTGCATCGTCTTTACCGGAAGAACGAATGTTCGTGAGCTGCTTACCCTTCAAAACGTTTACTTCAAGGTCATTTCCACGAGTGTGTTCACCAACGATCATACCCTGGTACACTTTGGTACCCGGATCAATCATCATTGGGCCACGATCTTCAAGGTTGAACAATGCGTACGCAACTGCTTCACCCTGACCATTGGACAGCAAAACGCCCGTGTTACGTCCTTGAATAGCACCTTTGAACGGCGCATATTCATGGAATACACGGTTAAAGATTGCAGAACCACGTGTATCAGACATCAGTTCGGCCTGATATCCAATGAGACCACGGGTCGGAGCATGGAACACCAACCGGGAGCGACCGCCACCGGATGGACGCATTTCCAAGAGTTCACCTTTACGCTCAGTGATTTTTTTAACCACTGCACCTTGGAACTCATCATCAACGTCGATGATAACTTCTTCAACTGGCTCAAGGCGCTTGCCTGCTTCATCTTCTTGATAAACAACGCGAGGACGGCCAACACACAGCTCGAACCCTTCGCGGCGCATATTTTCAATCAAGATTGCTAGAAGAAGTTCACCGCGACCGGAAACAATAAAAGAATCTGCTTCTGCAGTTTCTTCGATTTTCAGAGCAACGTTACCTTCAGCCTCTTTCATCAAGCGCTCGCGGATAACACGGGACTGAACCTTAGAACCTTCCGTACCAGCCAAAGGACCATCATTCACGCGGAACATCATGGAAAGTGTTGGAGGATCAATCGGCTGGGCCTGAATTGGCTCCGTCACCTGAGGTGCGACAAGAGTATCGGCTACAGTAGCCTTTGCAAGGCCTGCAATGGAAACAATGTCACCAGCCAGACCTTCTTCAATCGGTTGGCGCTCAAGGCCACGGAATGCAAGAACTTTGGAGATACGACCTGTTTCAATCAGCTCCCCATCACGGGACAGCGCTTTTATAGGCATGTTTGGAACAGCAATGCCGGATGCAACGCGCCCGGTCAAGATGCGCCCAAGGAACGGATCGGATTCGATCGTAGTTGCCAGCAGGCGAAACTCACCTTCCTCGGACTCTGGTTCTTTCACATGATCAAGGATCATGTCGAACAAGGGTGCCATGCTATCTTGTGGACCGTCGGCTTCAAGATCCATCCATTCCTGCTTGGCAGAACCATAAACAACCGGGAAGTCCAACTGGTCTTCGTTTGCATCAAGGGCTCCGAACAGGTCGAATACCTCATCCAGAACTTCGTCAGCGCGTTGTTCAGGCTTGTCGATTTTATTGATTGCAACAATCGGACGCAGGCCAAGCTTCAAGGCTTTACCAAGTACGAATTTGGTTTGCGGCATCGGGCCTTCAGCCGCATCTACCAGAAGAACCACTCCGTCTACCATGTGAAGGATACGTTCCACTTCACCACCAAAGTCAGCGTGACCTGGTGTGTCAACAATGTTGATACGGGTGTCGTTCCACACCAGCGAAGTGTTCTTCGCCAAAATAGTGATACCGCGCTCACGCTCGATATCGTTAGAATCCATCATACGCTCTTCGGTGCGCTGGTTCTCGCGGAACGCGCCGGATTGCTTCAAAAGAACGTCGATAAGTGTTGTCTTGCCGTGGTCAACGTGGGCAATGATCGCAATATTGCGCAGTTTCATGAAGGCTCCATATAGCCATAGGGAAGGCACGCAGCTCGTTTAACCAACGGAAGCAGAACCTTCTACAGTGTTTACTGAAAGCAAAAGATGGGGACTTCTATCCTATTTTTGCGACAAATCAAATAAGCTCTTAGCGTTTGCTCTTCACTTCTGGGAAAGAGAAGGAGTTTTACCGGTTTGTCAGCTCCATCTGAGTACACTGCATGAATATCCAGTCTTCCTCTAAGAGTAAACCCGCTCTGCGCATTAATCTTGATTTTACGGAGGTTCCTGCAACTTCATAGCCATAAATCCAATGACAGTCCCAATCACAAGTGCCAATGATGTCGAAACAGACACCTTCGTACAAATGGATCTCTTTTAAAATAGGCGTACTCTTTTTCGTTTCCTGACCACCAGCACGAATATTGAGAGAGAGCCCTGGGGTTAGGGCCATAAAAACTTCGTTCGTTTCCACATATAGATGTCTCCACAGGCGACCTGGGGCGTCTATTTGGTGATGGAAAGCATAACCTCTTTCCATAAAACTCATTTCGATATTGGCTATTTGCTTGGAAGTCCGCTTATAAGTACTTGGTGACACTTATTTTCCCCAAAGGGATAACAGAAAGCTCGAAACTTAGTGAGCGCTAAGCTGTAAAATGTCCCTATTCCTTTCACACCTTAAGTGTACTCACCCTAATTCTCGGCATAAAAGAGAACTTGAGCTGTTTTTACAATCCGCATATTACGTGCCACTAAATACAACCTATTGATTTAAGGTATATTTTTCTCATATCTCATTAATAGGTGAAAGTTCGCAAACCTCCCCAAACATCCATAATTCAATAATCAGGAAATTCCGTCGTCTTGACAGTCTCGGCTTGATTTTTATCTCAAAAAACTGCAATAGCCACCTCTGCTTCGGGTAATCTCAAAACGGTTTTTATAATGCCAGCTCCGCTCTTAAGTGCGCTAACATCAAAACGTCGTCCTCTTGTTATGGGCATTTTAAATGTGACCCCTGACAGTTTCTCTGACGGAGGGGTCTACAATGCTCCAGAAACTGCATTTCTTCATGCTCAAAAAATGCTGGAGGAAGGTGCTGATATTTTGGATGTAGGCGGAGAAAGTACACGCCCTGGCGCTACTGCAATTTCAGAACAAGAAGAGCTTGACCGAGTATTACCGGTGCTTGAAAAACTACGTGGCCTCAATACCCTTATCTCAATTGATACGTATAAAGCCAGTGTCGCAGAGGCGGCAATAAAGGCAGGTGCCCATATCGTCAATGACGTCTGGGGATTACAAAAAGACGAACGGATGGCCGAAGTTGTTGCTAAGGCTGGTGTCCCTGTAATCATGATGCATAATCGTAATGAAGCTGACGAAACTATCGATATTATGAAGGACATTAAGCTCTTTTTCGACCGCTCTATTGAGTTGGCCACCAAAGCTGGAATTTCTCACCACAATCAAATCCTTGATCCAGGTTTCGGTTTTGGTAAAGCTTACAGCCAGAACTACGAGATACTAAAGCGCTTTCAAGAACTGAAGTCACATGGAAGAGTTCTTCTAGCAGGGGCCTCCCGCAAAAGAATGATTGGTAACCTCCTGAATGTAGAGCCAAAAGACCGCATATTTGGATCTCTTGCCGTACATATACTTGCCATGACCGGTGGAGCTAGGATTATCCGGGCCCATGACGTGAAAGCCCATGTTGACAGCACCCACGTTTTTCATGAAATGCAAGAGCTCGGAGCCTAGAGCATGAAACGTGAAATGATAACATGTGCCCTTGGACTGGGGTCCAATCTTGGTGACAGCAATGCCTATATTAAAAGCGCAATCAGTATACTAGATCAAACTCCTGATATTGAGGTAATCGCCACCTCATCTCATTACAGAACTCCCCCTTGGGGCCCTGTCCCGCAAGACGACTATCGTAATTGTTGCGTAACAATTCGAACAAGCCTTTCAGCTCAAGAATTACTGCGAACTTGTTTAGGAGTTGAGGAAGATCTGGGCCGTACACGAGAAGAGCGTTGGGGACCGCGTACAATTGACATTGATCTCCTGCTATACGGAGACCAAACAGTTCAGGATGAAGGATTGGAGGTTCCACACCCAAGAATGGCCGAACGTGCTTTTGTTCTTATACCCCTTGCCGAAATCTGGCCAGACGCTCACATTGGCAATGGCTTGACTGTTCAAGCCGCCCTAAAAACTTGTCCTGATCAAGACGGTATTTACAAATTGCAGTGTTTACTGAACTCCTAGATTTCTGCGGTCTCTACTCCATTTGATCAATGTAAATTCGTTCCTGGATTTTTCTTTCGCAGAAATCATAAAAACAGCTTGAACCTCTAGTCACTGTAGGTCCTATCTTCAGTCACAGTACTAGAGAGAGCTTGGAGTTTGGAATGACAAAGCCGAAAAAACAAGGAAGACCAGAAACCGATCCGGTACAAGGCCAGAGCTTGGAATCCGGTAACTGCTGTACAGGTAACGACCAACAAGTACAAAAAAGCTCATGTTGCAGCGATAATCAAGGTAATGAGACGACCCATAATCATGATCACGCCCATGAGCACTCCCAAAACCATGGAGACCATAGTTGCGGATGTACACATGCGGAAACTGCATTACCCGATGTCGTAAGCTGGAAAGGGGCTAGAGCTTTTCGTGTCGAAGGGCTTTGTTGTGCTGATGAAATCGCCATTTTGAAAAGAGAAGTGGGACCAGTCGTTGGGGATAGTAACGCACTAGCCTTCGACGTGCTCAATGCGAAAATGCTGGTGTCACCTGCAGCAAAGGCGATCTCCGACGAAAAGATTATCAAAGCAGTCGGCATAACGGGAATGAAGGCGGCTATATGGAAGGATGAAGAAGCGGATGAGGCCCAAGCCAAACAACATAGGCTGTTGGGTCTTTGGACGCTCGCCTCAGGTGCTTTCTGGGGCATTGCTCTTCTCTTTCAAACTTATCAATACCTCGCAGCTGGCCAACAGCTTTCCATTAGCAATGTTTTTGAGGGCGCACCGTCAATAGGCACTGAGGTATTCTATCTGTTTGCCATAGTTGCAGGCGCCCGGTTCGTGGCGATCAAGGCCTACTATGCCGCCAAAAGCATGCGCCCTGACATGAACTTGTTGATGCTTGTTGCCGTCATAGGTGCCATTGCCATTGGAGAGTGGTTTGAAGGTGCAACTGTGGCATTCCTGTTCTCACTCTCACTCTACCTGGAAAGCTGGAGTGTCGGTCGAGCCCGAAGAGCCGTTGCTGCTCTTATGGACATTGCTCCCAGTACGGTGCGCATTATTACTGAAGATGGCAGCGAAACTGAGGTCGCGGCAGAAACGGTGTCTATCGGAACTCGCTTCATTATACGGGGTGGTGACAGAATTCCTCTGGACGGTATCGTCAAGAAAGGCATCGGAAGTGTCGATCAATCTCCAATTACAGGTGAAAGCGTTCCTGTCCTAAAAGAAGTTGGAGATGATGTCTTTGCCGGAACAATCAACGGCGAAGGAGCTTTTGAGGTCGAATCCACCAAAGGTACGGACGACACGATGCTCGCTCGTATCATTCGTCTTGTCAGCGAAGCGCAGGGAAGACGCGCTGCCTCGGAACAATGGGTTGAAAAGTTCGCCCGTGTTTACACTCCAATTGTTATGTTACTAGCAATATTAATGGCGATTATTCCCCCACTCCTATTTGGCCAACCATGGGAAACATGGTTCTATCGCTCCCTGATTCTGTTAGTCATCTCCTGCCCTTGTGCGCTGGTTATCTCTACTCCAGTTAGTATTGTTTCAGGCTTGGCATCCGCCGCCCGCAACGGAGTACTAATCAAGGGAGGGGTTTTTCTTGAACTCCCGGGAAAGCTCAAAGCACTTGCTTTCGACAAAACAGGAACCATTACGAACGGCCAACCTTCCGTAACAGACATCAGGCCATTGAGTGGCCATAGCGTGGAGGAGCTTTTGGTTCGTGCAGCCTCACTAGAGGCACGCAGTACCCACCCCTTGGCTGAAGCCATATTAACCCGCGCTAACGAAGAGGGCGTAAAGTTCTCTCCTGCAGACAATGTTGAGCTTCTACCTGGCCGTGGTTTGTCCGGTTCCCGAAATGGCAATCATTACTGGCTTGGGTCTAGAAGATTCCTAAACGAAAAGCACTTTGAAATTGGAGAGGCTGACAGCATTGCCAAAGAGCTTGAAGCCCAAGGTAAGACAGTCGTCGCAATTGGCAGTGAAGAGCATGTTTGCGGCATCATTGCCCTGTCCGATACCATCCGTGAGACAGCCGCAGATCTTGTGAAGGACTTGCATGCTTCAGGGATTGAAAAACTTGTAATGCTTACTGGTGATAACAAGTCTACAGCCGAGCGTGTCGCCAAAAGCGTTGGAATTGATGAAGTTAGAGCCGAGCTTCTCCCTGAAGATAAAGTCGAAGCGGTGGAAGCCCTTGCAGAAAAATATCCGACTGTTGCTATGATTGGTGATGGTGTGAATGATGCTCCGGCAATGGCGCGGGCAAGTTTCGGCATTGCGATGGGCGCTATCGGCTCAGATGCAGCAATTGAAACAGCCGATATTGCTCTCATGAAGGATGATCTTTCCAAGTTGCCTTGGCTGGTGGCCCATTCGAAGAGAACACTTATGATCATTCATCAAAATATTGGAATAGCTTTTGCTGTCAAAGGAACTTTGATTGTTCTCACAGCTGTTGGCCTTTCCAGCCTCTGGGGCGCAATTCTTGGTGATGTTGGAGCAACCCTTGTCGTTGTTGCGAATGCTATGCGCCTTATGAAGGAGTAAGATGTCGAGTTAGGGCTGGGCTCTTATAAGCCCAGTTCTAGTTTCTGATTACTTTCGAAGCAATATCCGCCAGATGCCTGACAATCGGCCAGCAATAATCCAATATACAAACCCGCCTATAAACCCTGCCGAAGCTGCGATACTGGAACCCGGACGTAGTAATCTTAGGTTCACATCCGAAGGTATTTGTCCACCCAAACTCCACAGTACGAGCGCAATAACTCCGCCAACGGCAACGTGATAAACCACGCTACGCAGGCTCATGAACTCCGCACACAAAATCGCAACCAAACTTGGAATTACTGATAACGAACCAAAGATGCTGGCTGCCATATATGTAGTCCACACCATCGCAATAAACCCTACAGGATCACTTGCTGGAGTTCCCACTTCAAACAGCCCCCAAGAGATAAACAGACCAGCAGCAATAAGCCCCATGATATATCCGCAAATAATTCGGATGGATTGAAAGAAAAGTCTGCGGGCATCAATCATTCTAAAAACCATTCATGTCAGATTATTCAGCTCTATTGGAAATTAACAATTAGTATTCTTCCCGCCCCCACCGTGCCCTCCTACATGCTCATCGCGATTACTCAAAGCCAAGTTTATAAAAGCAAAGTCAGAATATTACATATAGGTACTCAATTCTGGCAGGAGGCTTTCTTGGGTAGTTCGACTTGAGTCCGATATCAAGGAGTATGATTGCTGTAGCTCATCTTTGGCGAAAGTAGGCCCTAAACGCCTATCCGAAAACAGACCACCCTGTACGCTGAACCAGTTTTTCTAGAGCTAGTGTGCCCAGCAGAGAGTTGCCGAAGCTGTTCAAACCCGGAGACCACACAGCAACTGAGGCGATCTTAGGTACAATCGCAAGAATACCCCCACCGACTCCACTCTTACCAGGAATTCCTATTCGGTAGGCAAAGTCACCCGAACCGTCATAGTGCCCACAAGTCATCATAAGTGCATTGATCGCCTTTACACGACTTTGAGAAATAAGAGGGTTGAATTCAGGAAGCCCACACAAAAAACGCCCAGCCAAGGCCAATTCCTTGCAGTTCATTTCTATTGCACATTGATGGAAATAGGTGCCAAGCGTAAGATCCGGACTATGGACTAAGTTATTATGTGCGCGCATATAATGTGCTAGCGCGAAATTACTGTGCCCAGTTTCCTTCTCAGAATGGGCAACAGCGCCATTAATGAAAATGGAATCTGATCCTGTTGCAGATCGTACAAACTGGAGAATTTCAGCCAAAGTTTCTTTAGGCGTAGCTCCAACCATAATCGCATCGGTTGTCACTATTGCTCCAGCGTTGATGAAGGGGTTCCTTGGAACTCCACCTTCCAGTTCTAACTGTACTATAGAGTTGAAAGCTCGCCCGGAAGGTTCACGCCCTACGCGATTCCACAACTGATGCCCCAAACGACCCAGTGCAATCGCCAAAGTGAAAACTTTGGACACACTTTGAATAGAAAACTTAATTTCAGCATCACCCGCGCAGTACACTTGGCCATCATTCATACAAACACTGATACCAAACTGTTTGTAATTGACGCGTGCAAGCTCTGGAATATAATCGGCAACAGCCCCCCACTCTTTGGCCTGTTTAATCTCCGAAACAATATCCTGCAGTATCTGGGCTAGGTCTTTTCCGTCCTTCATAGTCCCTCAAGACGCATATTATTTACATTTGCGGCTTTTATTATACTGCATCACACCTGTTGAACGCGATTATAAAGCCAAAATATATCAAAATAAGTCGGACTAGCTTGTGGCATTGGTTAATACAGAGATCATTAAGGCGGGAATAAAAAAGGCGGACTACTAAACAGCCCGCCTAAAGTTCATCAATCTCAGCCACCACAGGAGATTTGATTGAGCAACAATGCCACAGACACAGGTTCAAGCAACCTCTACAAAGGTCTACATTCCCTGCAATTACTGCGCAGGCTCGCCATTTTCATGTTGACGGCCAAAGTTTGGTTCCGAAGTTTCCTGCCCTGCATCGATCAAATCTCTCCGAATTCCGCGGGTTCTCGTGAATAGTTGGTGTAGAGCGTCTCCATCGCTCCACCGAATGGCCCTTTGCAGTGCTGAAAGATCTTCAGAGAATCTTGAGAGCATCTCCAGTATTGCATCTTTATTGTTTAAACAAACATCACGCCACATAATTGGATCGGATGCAGCCAAACGGGTGAAATCACGAAAACCAGAAGCAGAGTATTTAATTACCTCCGATTTTGTCACAGTCTCCAAGTCATCGGCAGTACCAACAATGTTATAGGCAATGATGTGCGGCAAATGAGAAACTACAGCAAGCACGAGATCATGGTGCTCCGCATCCATAACCTCCACTGTTGAACCACAAGCCTTCCAAAACTCGACCAGTTTATCCAGTGCAGTGGCGTCCTCGCCCGCTTCTGGCGTTAGAATGCACCACCGGCCATCAAAAAGAGAGGCAAACCCAGAATCCGGCCCCGAGTACTCGGTTCCTGCGATTGGATGCCCTGCAATAAAATACACATCTTGAGGGATATGAGGACGCATTGCCGCTATCACGGCTTTTTTCACCGATCCTACATCCGTTACAATCGCCCCCTTTTTTAAACGGGGAGCGATTTGCTTTGCGACAGCTTCGGACGCACCGACCGGAACACAAACAATGACAAGGTCCGCCCCTTCAACAGCATCACCAGCATCAAGATAATATCGGCTTCCTAATCCTAACTCTTCAGCACGCTTAAGCGTGTTCTCTGAGCGTGTGGAAACGATTATCTCTGCAGCGATTTTTTCTCGCTCCATGACACGTGCAAGTGATGATCCGATCAGACCGATACCGATCAGAGCAACGCGTTGAAAGAGGAATTCAGGCATTTGTTTGTTTGTTCAACTCTATTTTAGAAAGTCGGCTAGATGTTTCACAACATCGCGATTGGCTTCTTCAGTTCCGATTGACATCCGCAGCGCATTGGGGAATCCATAGGCATCAACCCTACGTAAAATGCAACCACGTTCCAGTAGATATGCATCCGCATCCGCAGCTCTTTTACCGAGTTCTTCAGGAAAATGGACCAAAATAAAATTGCCAACACTCGGCGTAACTTTCAGACCAAGTTTACCGAGCTCCTTGCTCACCCATGGCAACCACTGTTGATTGAAAAGGACTGCCGCCTCCAAAAAAGCCTGATCCCTAACAGCCGCTGCTCCCGCAGCTATCGCTGCAGAGTTCATATTGAAAGGCCCACGAATACGGTTCAAAGCATCTATTATATGATCTGGCGCGTAACCCCACCCAACACGTAGAGAAGGCAATCCATATACCTTGGAGAAAGTCCTGGTCATCACTACATTCTGGGATGTGGCGACCAGTTCAATTCCAGCTTCATAATCATTTCGACGGACATACTCAGCATAGGCGGCATCCAGCACCAAAACAGTCGTTTTGGGCAAGCCAGCGTGGAGACGGCGAATCTCCTTGAATGGAATATAAGTACCCGTTGGATTATTCGGATTCGCGATGAAAACCATCTTCGTTTTCTCGCTTATCCTTTCAAGAATTGCATCAACATCAGTGGTAAGGTTCTTTTCGGGGGCCACAACAGGCGTCCCGCCAGCCGCAAGAGTTGCAATATTATAGACTAAAAAGCCATGCTCAGTGAAAATGGCTTCATCACCCTCACCAAGATAGGCGTAGGCAAGCAGGCTTAGAATTTCATCGGATCCACACCCACAAATGATATTATCTGGATTTAAGCCATAAACATCTCCAATAGCTTCTCTGAGATTCGAGGCAGATGGGTCGGGGTAATGCTCAAAGTGAGATAACGCATGATACGCCTCGATCGCTTTAGGGCTGGCACCTAAAGGTGTCTCATTTGAAGAGAGTTTATAGATTGTCTGACCATTCTTCGCTTTGGCCTTACCTGGAACATACGGGTCTATTGCTAAAACACCAGAACGGGGAACAGGGCGGTCTGCCTGTTGATCCATCTTTTTATTTCCCATCATTAACTTTATTGCATATCTTACAATACGGTTTCCGAAAAAGCTAAACGCACTAACAAAACCCCACTTAGATTTAAGTCATCATAAATACTCTTAGCACTTTGAATAAATCCATTGAGCTCTTTACTCAAATTTATTGAATATGCAGTGTTTGACTTACCATAAAAACTACTATCACAGTGCCAAGAGACAGAAACTCAAAAAATGGAATTCAAAAGAACTCATTGACAGCCTTGCCCATCAAATTTAGCAAGCATCACATATTAAGCCAAAGGCTTTGGGGAAGTTTACGGAAAATGTCTAGGATACGACAAGAATGACCGACACCACGGGGACAGCTCCCTCCAAGAAGAGTGATCCTAACAAAACTATTATAAGTACCGCTGTCGAGCAGGTCTCAAGTCCTTCAAGTAAACTGATGGTATTTGATGAGAAAAATCCACTACGTCTCGATTCTGGTAAGGAACTTTCCCCTTGGCAAATCGCCTATGAGACCTACGGAGAACTCAATGCAGATAAGTCCAATGCTGTACTGGTCTGCCATGCTTTGACAGGGGATCAATATGTCGCCTCCCAAAATCCAGTAACTGGAAAACCTGGCTGGTGGCAATTAATGGTCGGTCCAGAAAGACCCGTCGACACAAATCATTATTTCGTTATCTGCGCGAATGTTCTTGGTGGCTGTTTGGGAACTACCGGCCCAGCATCCATTAATCCTCGATCTGGGGAACAATATGCGACTGACTTACCAATCGTCACCATTGGAGACATGGTGCGTTCACAAGCCAAGCTCGTTGAAGCACTCGGAATTGAAACACTCTTTGCTGTTATTGGTGGCTCTATGGGCGGAATGCAGGTGCTTCAATGGGCAGTAGCCTACCCTGAACGTGTTTTCGCTGCAATACCGATTGCAACTGGAGCACGTCACTCGTCTCAAAATATTGCATTCCATGAGGTTGGCAGACAAGCGGTGATGGCTGACCCTGAATGGTGCAGTGGTCAATATGCAAAGCATGGCAAGAGACCTTCTAAAGGACTTGCTGTAGCCCGGATGGCGGCTCACATCACTTATATGTCCGATGAATCTCTTCAAGACAAATTTGGACGGAATTTGCAGGACAGGCCTGCCTTCACTTTTGGGTTCGATGCAGATTTCCAAATCGAAAGCTACTTACGCCACCAAGGAATGACCTTCGTAGACCGCTTTGACGCCAATTCATATCTGTATGTAACAAGAGCCATGGATTATTTTGATTTAGCAGCCGCGCATGGGGGACTTTTGGCAAACGCTTTTAAAGGTACCAAAACACGCTTTTGCGTAATGTCATTTACAACAGACTGGCTCTTTCCAACTTCAGAGAGCAAATCTATTGTGCAGGCACTCAATGCTGCTGCAGCAAATGTCTCCTTCGTCGAAGTCGACAGTAGCCGAGGGCATGATGCTTTCCTTCTAAATGAACCGGAAATGTTCAAGACGATTTACGGGTTCCTGACTGGATCTGCCAAGGCCAGAGGAATTCCGGCCCCTGCCTCACATAATCCCTCAGCCGGCTAAACGCACAAATGACAGGCATTTCAATGAAAAATGTACGTGGTGATCATAAGATCCTTTGTGATTTTGTTGCACCGAATACCCGAATTATCGACATTGGTTGTGGCAAGGGAGAGCTTTTAGAGCTTCTGGTCAAGACGAGGGCAGTAGACGGTCGCGGGATTGAATTATCGCAGTCTGGCGTGAATGAATGCGTTTCTCGCGGTCTATCCGCCGTGCAGGGAGATGCAGATACAGATCTTGCGGCATATCCCGATAAATCTTTCGACTACGCAATCTTGAGCCAAACACTACAGGCGACCAAAAACCCGAAACACATCCTTTCAGAGCTGCTCAGAATTGGAGAAAAGGCTGTTGTGTCATTCCCGAATTTCGGCCATTGGAACAATCGCCTACAGCTGCTCATGAAGGGAAAGATGCCAGTTACTGACTATCTTCCATACTCATGGTATGACACTCCCAATATTCACTTTTGTACAATTCGAGACTTTATGGATATTGCTGAGGAGGTGGGCGCAAAAGTCCTCCAAGCGCAGGCACTAAATGCTCGTGGCAAACAGATTGGCTTTAAAGCACCATGGTGGTTCTGGAATCTGGTCGGCCATCAAGCTGTCTTTCTCCTAGAGAAGAAATAGACTTGAAGATTGCTTAGGCCTTGTCTGAGATTTTATAGGCAAACTCTTTTGCCTGTACACCTGCGGGCTTGCCATCGGGTAGGAAAACAGGACGTAAAACGCGTACAACCTTGTTCTGGCGCTTCGCAATACCTCGGTAAACCATTTTCTCAGCTTCAACCAGCACAAGCCCCGCGAAGGCAGGCCACAAAATATTACCCATCTGTTCAAAAGAGCGGGCAGACTTCAAAACCAATTTTGAAGTTGTCGGGGGAACAAAAAGCGCCTCCTCTCGAGAGGTCACTGTTAATCCATGATTTTCTAGAAAGTTCTCTAATTGCGGACGGGAGTATGGTCGACCATAGCCAAACGGAGATAACTCTGTTCTACACCAAGCGCCACGCCGATTTGGAACGACAACCAGAACCCGCCCGCCTGGTGCAAGAACTCTATATACCTCGTGCATTAGGCCATCAGGATCACTCGACATATCTAGTGAATGTACAAGCATGATTCTTTCAAAAAAAGCATCGGGCAGGGGCATGTTGTCCGGTTCCATAAGGAACGAACTGTTCGCAGCATTATCCTCACGGGGCCATTTCACAACCCCTTGCTTTGCGGGCATTCCCAACACAATACGTTCAGCTTCTTTTAGGTAGGGCCGAACGAAAGGGGCAGCATACCCCAACCCTAAAACACGGTATCCCCGCAATTCAGGCCAGACATTACGCAAACGGCTCCCTATTAGAACCCGCATAGTTCTGCCAAGAGGCAAATCATAGAATTCCTTCAAATGGGCGACGTCAAGATACATTAAACCAATCCAAGGAGTTTCTCTCTTCCTATCTATGGGGTGCAAATTTGCAGGACGCAACGTTCATTTGTACAAAAACCCATATCTATCTCCCTGTCCGGTCCATAATAATATTAGAGGTTGAAATTGAACTTTTCACCAACCAAGATACCAAGATCTGATCGGGCCTTGGGAGTATACTATGACGTCAGTACAAGTTCGCCAGTTTACCTGCTTGCAGGATAATTTCGGAGTTCTCGTCCATCACCCCGAAAGTGGAACAACCGTTGCCATAGATGTTCCTGACGCAAAAGCCTATATTGCGGCCCTTCACGCAACAGGTTGGTCTTTAAGCCACATTCTTATTACTCACCACCACTGGGATCATATTGGTGGCCTTAATGAGCTTGTAGAAGCCACCGGGGCTCATGTAACCGGCCCAGAGCGTTCACGTCAGAAAATTGCAGGAATGAACAATGCCGTCGAAGATGGTGATGATATTCTTGTAGGTCCACTGAAGATAAAAGCTATGGCAACGCCTGGTCATACGCTTGATCATATCAGTTGGTGGTTCACCGAAGAAGGCATCGCCCATACCGGTGACACACTGTTTGCTTTGGGTTGTGGCAGACTGTTTGAGGGTGATGCAGAAATGATGTGGAGCTCTCTTTCCCATCTAGTTAGGCAATTACCACCAGAGACAAAAATCTACTGTGGCCATGAATATACGCAGGCTAACGCAAAATTTGCCCTATCTATTGATCCAACAAACGAAAAATTAAAAATGAGGGCTTCTCAAATAAACGAGCTTCGAGCAAAAGGGGAAGCGACCCTCCCAACAACTATAGCGGAAGAGCTGGAGACCAACCCTTTCCTTAGAGCTGCAGATCCAGCCATTCAACAAAGTCTTGGCCTTGAAGGTGAAGAGCTCGCGATAGTTTTTGCCGAGATCAGGAAGCGAAAGGATAATTTCTGATGAAGACGCTGACGCCAGCTCGCATCATTCAAGAGTTGAATATGCAGCCCCACCCTGAGGGGGGCTACTTTGCTGAAACTTTTCGAGATGCAGAAGGACCAGAGGATCGAGGATACTCGACCCTTATCTACTACCTGTTAGAAAAGGGGCAAAAATCTCACTGGCACCGCGTAGATGCAGTGGAGTCTTGGCATTATTACGCCGGCACTCCACTTGAGCTATCAATCACAGATGGTGAGGCTCCGGTAAGTACAGTCATACTAGGTTCCAATTTGTTAACGGGACAACGACCTCAAGTAATTGTGCCACGCAACCACTGGCAATCCGCCCAACCCATGGGAGCATGGACCCTCGTCGGGTGTAGTGTAGCACCTGGCTTTTTGTTTTCCGGATTTGAAATGGCGGCCAATGACTGGACACCTCCCCAATAAATCAACTTTACCCACTCCGGTAAAACCAACCTCAAGTACTATAATGCGTGATTTTTCTGCAAAACCTATTGAGTTGTTTTAGGTGGTACTTTGATATGAGGAAGTAGAGAAAACGGCACCTGTTATCATATTTTATTATTTATTTACATATATTTACACATAAAATAACCCATACAGACGACTGAAAATAACAAACCAACGGGCGGACTGCGCTACAAGGAGCAAGTGTATTTTCCTAGTTTTCCGGTAGCTTGATTGAAACAGTACTTGCGTTGACAAAATTCACAGCTAGAGTGCGGCAATCTGGCGTAAAACGCCGCAGAAAACTGGATAAATAATCTATGGCCCAAGGCGACATCAAAAAGGTTGTGCTTGCCTATTCTGGCGGGCTCGACACCTCGATTATTCTGAAGTGGTTGCAGACTGAATTTGGCTGCGAAGTTGTAACATTTACCGCTGACCTCGGTCAGGGAGAAGAGCTGGAGCCAGCTCGACGAAAAGCCGAGCTTCTGGGTATCCGAGAAATCTATATTGATGATCTGCGCGAAGAGTTCATACGGGATTTTGTATTCCCAATGTTCCGGGCCAATGCAGTTTATGAGGGTGTGTACCTGCTGGGTACATCCATCGCACGGCCTCTTATTTCCAAGCGTCTTATTGAGATCGCGGAGAAAACAGGCGCGGATGCAGTTGCGCACGGCGCAACCGGAAAAGGCAACGATCAGGTTCGTTTCGAGCTGGCTTGCTATGCGCTCAACCCAGATATCAAAGTGATCGCCCCGTGGCGTGACTGGACCTTCAAGTCCAGAACAGACCTCCTCAACTTTGCCGAACAGCATCAGATTCCGGTGCCAAAAGACAAACGCGGTGAAGCTCCGTTTTCCGTTGACGCTAATATGCTTCACTCTTCTTCCGAAGGTAAAGTCTTGGAAGACCCTAATGAGGAAGCGCCGCACTATGTCTTCCAGCGTACAGTCGACCCTGTCGATGCGCCGGATGAAGTGACCGAGATTGAAATTGGTTTTGAAAAAGGCGACGCGAGCTCGATTAACGGCCTCCACATGTCTCCAGCCACCTTATTCGCCAAGTTGAATGATTATGGCCGCGATAATGGCATTGGTCGTCTGGATTTGGTTGAGAACCGTTTCGTGGGCATGAAGTCCCGTGGGATCTATGAGACACCCGGCGGAACAATTCTCCTGCAAGCGCATCGCGCAATGGAATCCATTACTCTGGACAGAGACGCAGCACACCTCAAAGACGAGTTGATGCCTCGGTATGCGAAACTCATCTACAATGGCTTCTGGTTCTCACCGGAACGGGAAATGCTGCAAGCCATGATCGACCAGTCGCAGGAATTTGTAACAGGTTCCGTAAAGCTCAAGCTTTACAAAGGAAACGTCATTGTTGTGGGTCGATCTTCACCTTATTCCCTCTACTCAGAAGAACTTGTCACTTTTGAAGACGATCAGGGAGCCTATGACCAGAAAGATGCTGCTGGTTTCATTAAGTTGAACGCCCTTCGTTTGCGTACACTGGCAAAGCGAAACAAGATCAAGGCCAGCTAGTAGCCCGAGATTTCGTTTGCCAATGATTTTTGTAAGTGAATAAATAAATTAAGCCGCTCTAATTAAAGAGCGGCTTTTTTTCACCTTCACGCTGGAGAACGCTTCTTCGAAAAGTCGACGTCGATATTCGGAACAAGAAACACGTACAGTGCATTAAAGAACTTCAAGAGTGATGCTGGTTCGCAGACATCGCTCTATCAATTGCTTTTCGCTCTTTCTCCACCTGCTTTTTCTGGTTACAACTTCCAGGTTCATGTAGGAAGAAACAGAGAATAAAAGCAGCAGTCAAGAACGCGGGAATTACAACCAATGCTGTCTGGTAGTCCACCAAAGTAGGATTATGAACAGCTTGACCTGCAACTACATTACTTGCACCCGACAGTATATTTCCAGGTATAGCCATCAAAAGGCCACCCGTAACAAATTGTACTGCATTCACAAGGGCAGCAGATGTTCCGACCAAACTGACGGGAACCAACTTTGCAGCTATTGCATAGGGCAACATAGATCCACCTGCCCCAAAGCCGAATAGGAAAAATGCAACACTTGCAACCGATACTGAGCTATCCGAAAGTGCAAGCATTGCGACAACACTCACAATCTGGAGCAGACAAGCGCCCCCCATTACAATAACGGTGCGACCTACTTTTTCCGAAAGATAAGAAAATATTGGTGCACCAAGTGCCAGCCCCATCCAGCACAATGAAGTAACCGAATGCGTATCTGAGACCTCCATACCACCAGCTTGCAGCAAGCGTGGGCCCCAAACCACTCCAATTGCAAATAGTGACCCAAATGTAGCCCCGCCAATAAGCGTGTTAATCCAGCTGGCTCGGATCGCCGCCACAGTACTGACCGAATTTAAAATTCCGTCAATAAAAGCGTGGAACCCTTTCCACCCTTCTCTTGTACCTTCAGCCTTTGGTGGATCCCTTAGAAGAAAGAACATTCCAATCGCGACGACAGCTCCGCACAGAGCGATCCCACCAATTAATTCACTCCAATGTACGCCGTATACCCCCAGCAAACTGGAAATTGCACGCTGACCAAGCAAAGCACCTATGGATGCAGCAAATTGCACCAGAGCAAACATAAAGCCATAGTGAATTGGCGCGAACCATTGACCACCAATAAAACCTGCCCCGATAAAGCCAAAGGATGCACCCAGAGCCATAAGCACCTGCCCGGCAATGAGCATTTCAACGCCATTTGCCCTACTAAAGACAAAAGCCCCTAGCGACAGAACAATGACGGCTAGAGGCAAACACTTGCGAGTTCCAAGTTGGTCAAGCATTGACCCTGAACAAATCTGAGCTATGGCAAAAACCCATGTGTAAACTGAGCCGACAAGACCTACTTGTGTCAAAGTTAAGCTCAGATCAAAGGCCATTTCCTTATTCGTAATGGCATATCCCGATTGCATGACAAATACTACAATCACAAAGGCTGTACCCAGCGCCCAGTTAAGCCAGGCATGATAACCGCCTAAATAACTATCTTTATTTTTGAGTGAATTAAATCCGGCTTCGCCACCAGCTTCGCCATCGTCGTGTCGCATGCTCTAGTCCTTCCTTTGCAGAGCTCGATACGAAAACAAAAAGGGGCACTCATTGAGCGCCCCTCATGATCACATTAGGATCACTTATTTGATTTTGCTTCTGGGTGTGTTTCTTTCATGATGATAGAAACAATCAAAGCAGCAGCCAAAACAACTGTGATAGGCAGCATTGCAAACTGGGAAGCAGCTACACCTTCAAGACCCAGCTCAGCAGCTTCGCCGAAACGTGCACCAGGCAGACCCATCAAAATACCACCGAAGATGAACATTGTACCGTTCACAACAGCTGCGGAAGTACCAATTTTTTCAACTGGAACAACGTCAGCAGCACCGGAGAATGCAAGCATGTGGGAAGCATTCGCGAAGCCGAAGATGAACATAAGAGCGATACACGCTGTAGCGCCAAGACCATCAACATATAGCAGTGCGGCAAGAGCTGCCAACTGTACAGCTGTACCTAGAATGTTTGGCAGTTTACGAGAATGTTTCTTTTCAGACCAAGCTGGAACGATGGCAGAACCAACAGCCAGACCAATCCAGAGCATGGAAGTTGCAAGGAATGCCTGACCTTCACCAACGCCATGAGCCATAACAATCTTAGGAGCCCAGATAACACCAAGCGCCAGCATTGCACCAAATGTTGCAGCGCCCCAAGCGGAAGCTACGAGAACTTGGAAGTTCTTAGCAACATCGATCAGCTTCATTGTTACAGCGCTAAGGAAAGAACCAACGCTTTTAGCTTCAGATTTAACTGGCTCAGGATCACGGATGTAAATCAGAGATACGACGAAAAGGAATACACCAAAGAAGCCAACGTAGTTGAACAGTGTACGCCAGTCCATGACATCCAGAGCCATGCCGATCAGATTCTGAGAGAATGAAGATGTTGCAGCAGCAACAACCTGAACAAGGCCGAACATCACGCCAAACTTGGCCATGCCGAACCATTTACCGCCAACATAACCAGCACCAACGAAGCCTGTGCAAGAACCGATGGCCAGAACCATCTGAGAAATCATCAGGGTTGTAAAGTCGGTTGCGTTTGCAAAGATAAATACACCAGCCGTAACAAGTGCAACAGATATTGGCAGAACCTTACGAGCGCCAAGCTGATCGAGGATAGCACCGCCGTAGAACTGGCACAAAGCAAAGACCCAAGTATAGGTCGCAGCGATGATACCAACTTGCGCAACTGTTACGCCGGTGGAAGCCTGCATAGAGCCGTTAACGATCGCGTAACCGGTCTGAATGGAAAACAGAAAAACAACAAAAGTAGTAGCGATCACCCAGACGAGCCAAGCAAAGGCTCCTCCAGTTTTAGGGGCAGCTGCTGCACCCTTTACTTCTTCTACTGTGGACATAAGGGGTATTCCTTTAGTTTTTTTCAGGTGAATGCCCCAGGAAGAGGAGGCACTCACTATTTGTTGAGCTATGGCGTAGCACCTATCGGTGCCGCTAGGCCTTATGCGAAAACAGCGTTTTTGCCGGTTACGGCTTCTGCACCGCGGTCATAGACCACGTCACCTGCAACGTATGTTGCGCGAGTTGCGCGGTCGTCACCCAGTGTCATGAGAATGAAGAGCTGCTCTTCGAAGTCTTTTGCGAAGGACATGCGGAAATCGATTGCTGGTGTGGACTTAAGGTCCAAAACAACAATGTCGGCTTCCATGCCAGGGGCCAAATGGCCGATTTTGTCATCGAGGCACATGGATTCTGCTGTGCCGCGTGTTGCCATATAGAATGCGTGACCAGCAGAAAGAGCGTTACCATTCAGCTGAGCTGCTTTGTAGGTTTCGTTCAATGTCTGCAAGATGGAGAAGCTTGTACCTGCACCAAGGTCTGTCGCCAAACCAACACGTACTGGGCGTTCATTTTTCTTTGCGTTATGAACGTTCAGGAAGCCTGAGCCCAAGAAGAAGTTGGATGTTGGACAATGGGTGATTGTACCACCGGTTTCAGAAAGGCGAGAAAGTTCTTTTTCTGTCAGGTGGATGCCATGACCGAACAGGGCACGATCACCACATAGACCGAACTTGTCGTATACGTCCAAATAACCTTCATGCTCTGGGTACAGGTCTTTAACCCATGCAACTTCATTCACGTTTTCAGAAACGTGAGTTTGCATGAACGTGCCTTTATGCTCATTCCACAATGCACCGGCTGCTTCCAGCTGTTCTGGAGTAGAAGTCGGAGCAAAGCGCGGAGTAACCGCATACATCTGACGACCTTTATTGTGCCACTTCTCAATAAGGGCTTTAGAGTCGTCGTAGCTCATCTTGGCTGTATCACACAGAGCTTCTGGAGCGTTACGGTCCATCATCACTTTACCAGCGATGTTACGCATGTTCAGGCGTTCAGAAGCTTCGAAGAAGGCATCCACTGAACCTGGATATACAGTACAGAACGTTGCAACAGATGTTGTACCTGCACGAAGTTGCTCACGAAGGAATACTTCAGCAACACGTGAAGCATGGTCTTTATTTGCAAACTGTTGCTCAGCGATGAATGTGTAGTTGTTAAGCCATTCAATGAGCTGCTCACCATACGCACCAATAATCTGCGTCTGCGGATAGTGCACGTGAGAGTCAATAAAGCCAGCCATAATAACAGAATCTTTGTATTCTGTTACTTCAGTACCCTCTGGGAGTTTCTTAAGCATGTCTTCCGCAGGGCCAAGATCTTTAATCTTTTCACCCTCGATAAGAATGATACCGTCACTCTCAACCTTCATCACTTCTTCTAGAGAAGAGCGGAACGGATCACCAGTAAATGTAAGGTAAGTACCGCGGATCGCTTTTGTTGTCATAATGAACTCCGTCATACGAGTTCGAAACGCACACCGCGTACCTTACACTTACACGGAATTACTCCGTGCAGTGGCGCGTAGCTGGTCATATTAACCAGCCGCATCAGGATCTATTTGGTCGAGTGGTGATCCGCCAAAAGACGACGCCGTGCCCGTTTCGAAAAACTGCATTTTGTTGTCACGTCCCGGACCTACTTCGAGATCGAGTTAATTTGTCCGACGGCGTATGAAAGATGTATAAGATGCACCTGTCAGATGGTCTATAATTATTTATACGTACGCACATCTACTTTATGCGACTTGCTGTCACTGCAACAAAGTAGCGCTTAACCATTTGTATTCTTTAATATTTCAGGACAATAAGAGGCTAAAACATTGTAAAATATAATTTTTTTATTAGTTGTATAGATATACTCACCACTCCCCACCCTCTGTATTAAGTAGAGTTCCTACGAAATAGGTACTTTTACTGCGACCAAATTTCCGCGAAATATTTGTTACTTTTTCGTTTTAAAGCCAAAAAATATTGCCTGTTACAGGCAGTTTCGCGTTCACCTTCCCCCTCGTTGCCACCAAAGGTTCTGAACCTATAGTTAATAAAAACTTCGCATATATATTTTGGGGTTAAGACCACCAATAGGAAAAGGGGCCAGATAATGTCGCCGATCAATTATTTCGCTATACAAGCCTACAACAACGCTTGGGCAAACCATCGACTTCTTAAAATCTGCGGTGAGCTATCACCCTTTGATCTTGAAGAGGAAAGGCAAAACTTTTTTCCAACTATTATTGAAACACTCAACCACATCCTGACGGTAGACTGGTACTACATCAGTGCTCTGGAGGGAGAGAGTATCGGCTTTACGGCTTTTGAACCTGAAATTCCATTTAAGAAGCTTCCCAAGCTCATGGAAGCACAGAAGAAGGCTGACCAACGGTTAATCACAATCTGTCGTGAGGCCTCTTCAGAAACGCTCCTGAGTACAGTAGAGATCAAACGCGCCAAGAGTAGTCAGTTTGAGCGTTTCGATCGTGTACTCATGCATTTGCTTCAACACCAGATACACCACCGCGGTCAAATACATGCCATGCTGTCTGGGACAAGTACCAGGCCGCCACAACTGGACGAGTTCTATTTGGATGATCCGCAGGAGCGGAAAGACAGGGCGCCTGAACTTGCTGCTATTGGATTAAGTGAAGAACTGGTTTGGGAAACCATGTAGTTAAAAAGGGCGCACAAAGCGCCCTCATTTATCTTTTATACTGGAATTATAACTCTGCGAGAGCCTGAGCGACGTCAGCAAGCAAGTCTTCTGTATCTTCCAAACCGACAGACAAACGCAGAGTATTAGCGGAAATTCCCAACTCAAGGCGGGCTTCTTCCGCAACGCTCTGGTGTGTTGTCGTTGCGGGATGGGTAATCAGGCTCTTAGCATCCCCAAGGTTATTGGAGAGGTGGATAATATTCAGTGCATTAGAGAATTGAAATGCTGCCTCTTTCCCCCCTCGAATATCAAAGGCAACCATTGTAGACCCAGCTGCCATCTGTTTTCGAACAATATCAGCTTGAGGATGGTCGGACCGTCCGGGGTAAATAACGCGCTCAACAGCAGAGTGCTCCGCAAGAAGATCGGCGATCTTTGCAGCTGATACGGTCTGTTTCTCAACGCGAAGCGGTAATGTTTCCAATCCCTTAAGGAGCACCCATGCATTAAACGGACTCATTGACGGCCCGGTGTGCTTAAACATGTCATGGAACTCTTCCTCGATCCACTTCTTGTCTGAAAGCACCACACCACCCAAACAGCGACCCTGACCATCAATATGCTTTGTTGCCGAGTATATGACGACATCTGCACCCAACTGTAGCGGCTTTTGCCACATGGCGGTTGCAAACACGTTATCGACAATAAGACGGCCTCCTACAGCATGAACCATCTCGGCAACAGCCTGAATGTCCACCACTTCCAGAGTCGGGTTTGTGGGACTCTCTAGAAAAGCGGCTTTGGTATTTGGCCGAATTGCGGCCTTCCATTGCTCAAGATCGCTTCCATCAATAAGAGTAGATTCTACTCCAAAGCGTGGCAAAAGCTGCTCGATGATATAGCGACAGGAACCGAACAGAGCTTTAGGTGCAACAAAATGGTCTCCAGCCCGAACACAAGCCATAATTGCAGAGTTTACTGCGGCCATACCTGATGCTGTCGCCCGCGCAGCTTCGGCACCTTCAAGCTCACACATGCGCTGTTCGAACATAGAAACCGTGGGGTTTGCATATCGAGAGTATACATAGCCTTCTTGCTCTCCAAGAAAGCGTGCCTCTGCTCCTTCTGCACTGTCGTAAACATAGCCTTGAGTCAGATAAAGTGCTTCAGACGTTTCACCAAAGCTGGATCGAGTTGTCCCAGCATGTACCAACTTGGTTGCCAGTCTCCAGTTTTCTTTTTTTTCTGTTGTCATAGTGCCTGTTCCTGCCTGTTTCCTGTAGTCGGCCTAACACCCTCCTACAAAACATAAAACCCCGGCCAGTTTATGCCAGGGTCTTTACAAGAACCCGGCCCTTTAGCTAGTTTTTAACGTGGTAGCAAGCCGGCCGGCCCAAATCACCACGAATCTCCATATCAAGATTTATTGCAAATAATGCACTGCGTCAATCTGAGCTATCCGCAAAGCCGCTTGGCTTAATCTCAATTCTCCTATAATCACAGAAACTAGTTAATGTGCAGATTCATGAATCTGGCAGTTCCAATAATTTTTAAACTTCCAACGGGGCAATCGGATACATTATGGGCGGAATTCTTCCAGCTAGAGCCATCAAAGGCATGTTCGCAGATGGAGCAATCAAAGCAGACAAAGCTCCTGATGCCGATCAAATCCAACCGGCTAGCTTGGACCTGCGCCTTGGTTCAAAAGCCTGGCGCGTTCGAGCCAGTTTTTTACCTGGCCCTGACGCAAGCGTTCAAGAAAAAATGGAAGGCCTTGTTCTCCACGAAATTGACCTCTCCCAAGGGGCTGTTCTGGAAACAGGCTGCGTTTACATTGTCCAGTTGCAAGAATTACTTAACTTGCCCGAAAGTCTATCTGCAACGACCAACCCAAAGAGTTCCACGGGGCGTATTGATGTCTTCACCCGCGTGATTACAGATGGTGGCCGTGAATTTGACCGCGTACAGGAGGGTTATCAAGGTGCGCTATATGCGGAAATTTCACCGCGCACGTTCCCTGTTCTCGTCCGTAGTGGTTCACGCCTATCGCAAATTCGTTTTCGCAATGGGGACGCTCTGATTTCCGACAGTGATTTACACCAGATCCATAAAGACCATACCTTGATGTCTGGCGGAAATGAAGTAATTGGCGGTGGAGTACAGCTTTCCATAGATCTCAAAGGAGAAGGCAAAGGCAGCCTTATAGGTTATCGCGCAAAACGCCATACTGGCGTCATTGATGTAGACGTTCAATCGGCACACGACCCTCTCGACTTCTGGGAGCCGATTTATAACCGTGGGGATGCTTCCATAATTTTGGACCCCAATGAATTCTATATTCTGGTTTCGCAGGAGGCGGTTCACATTCCACCCATGTATGCGGCAGAAATGGTTCCTTTTGATCCATTGGTTGGTGAATTCCGTGTCCACTATGCAGGCTTCTTTGATCCAGGATTTGGGCACTCAACAGTTGGTGGCTCAGGTTCCAGAGCTGTTCTTGAAGTACGCTCCCATGAAGTTCCTTTCCTCGTTGGGCATGGGCAAACTGTGGGGCGCCTCGTTTATGAAAATATGGCCGAAAAGCCGGCCACACTATATGGCGAAAGAATCGGTTCGAATTACCAAGGGCAGGCACTAAAGCTCTCCAAACATTTCAAAACACCACAAGGTTAACCTATGGCCGATCTTTTTACGGTCTCCAGAGAGTGGACAGCGGAACTGGAAGAAAAAAAGTCCCGCTTCCTTGCGACCCTTATTCCCTATGAAAGCTTTGATGAGCGTCTCAATCAGCTTCGTGAAGAGCACCGAAAGGCAAACCACCACGTAACCGCCTTCCGCAACGTTCTCGAAGACGGGCGCATCGTTGAAAGTGGTAAGGATGATGGAGAACCGGCAGGAACTTCTGGAATGCCTACGCTTAAAACGATGATCGGCGCAAAGTTGGTGAATTGCGGTGTCATTATTACACGCTATTTTGGCGGGACCAAACTAGGAACAGGAGGGCTTGCCAGAGCTTACTCAGGCGCGGCCAATTTGGTTATATCTGGAGCAGAGCTTCATCCTTGGTATCCCATCATCACCAAGACAGTCACCGCGAGCTTTGCAAAAAGTGCCGAACTTGAGCGGAAAATTGCAGGTCTCTGCCTGACTGTTTTAGATAGAAATTTTACAGAAAACGGTGTCACTTTGACAGTAGAGGGCCCCAAAGCAACAATTCAGAAACTCTAATAGCCCAATGCAAACCCGTCTTTGCGAGGGTCGGAGCCACCAGTCAAAACACACGTGTCTTGATTAATCAATATTCCCTGGCCGCCTCCCAATGGCACTTGAACCCGATTCACGGTATGCCCCAATCCTTCAAGGTATTCTATTGTTTTTAAAGGAATACCCTCCTCAGCTTGTAACGCTAACGTTTTTTCGTCGATAAACATTCTCGGTAAATCTATGGATTCTTGTATGTCCATCCCATACTCCAAGAGATTAGCAAGAACATGCGCATGGCCACAGGGTTGATAGCCTCCTCCCATGACGCCAAAACACAAGGCAGGAACCCCGTTCTGGAGAGCCATGGCGGGAATGATTGTATGTAGTGGTCGCTTGCCCCCGGAAAGCTCATTTGGATGACCTTTTTCGAGGCTAAAACATGCCCCTCGACAATGTAACAGTACCCCGGAGTGTGGAGTTATAAAACCTGACCCAAACCCTTGATAAAGTGAGTTAATCAAAGAAACAGCCATTCCGTTTTTATCAACCACACTAAGATAAGCCGTATCGGATGAAGGTGAGAGAAATTGGTGGGAAAGACGGGGCAGAACACTCCTGCGATTTATTCGTTCCGCAAGCTTATCAATATACTCAGTTTCAAGAAGTTTCTTGGCGTCAAATGCCATATGATCTGGATCAGCAAAGAAATAGTCACGACTGGAATATGCAAGTTTAGCAATCTCCATTTCCAAATGAAACCGCTCTCCCCCTAATGGATCTAGGTCAGACATATCAAAGCGTTTCATGAGCTCCAGCATAACAAGTGCGATGATGCCCTGCCCATTGGGTGGCAATTCAGCCACTGTTAAGCCTTTATACTCCGTTGTAATCGGCAGCACATCTGTAGCTTGCATCTGGGCGAGATCATTTGCAGTTATCTCTCCACCTGCGGATTGGATAAGCTCTTCAATTTCCTCGGCTATTCTTCCATGATAAAAAGCGTCTACGCCTTTGATAGCAAGGGTGTCCAAAGTATTGGCGAGAGCTGGAAATGCCATCACCTCTCCAGACTTGGGTGGCCTTTCATCAATTAAGTAGGTTTCTCGCGTTACTTTATTACGTAGCAGTAGGTCATGGTGACGTTTCCAATCCCAAGCAGTTCTTGAGGAAACTGGAAACCCATCTCGGGCATACCCAATCGCACGTTGCAAAAGGCGCCCAAACTCCATGCTGCCATGGTCATTGGACAGTTTCTCCCAACCACGAAGAGCACCTGGCACCGTAATAGCCTCAACAGAATCGGCAGTTATTTCGGTGTAGCCTCGCATACGCAACTTTTCGGAACTTGCATTTTGTGCCGCGCGACCTGAGGCATTTATACCATGTAAGGTGCCATCTGGTTTAGCAATAAGCGCAAAGCAGTCTCCGCCAATACCGGTCATATGCGGCTCTACCACACTCAGTACAGAGGCAGCTGCAATTGCTGCATCTGCCGCATTTCCCCCTTCCTTCAAAATCTCTAGTGCAGCATATGTCGCAAAAGGATGAGAGGATGCAGCCATGGCATTCTTGGCATAAACGGGTGAACGGCCAGCAAAATGGAAATTTCTAGTCAATTCGCCCCCTTAAAATCTAAGTGATCTTGGTATTTCTTCCCATGATACGTTTTCAGGCAGACATTACAATCAAAAGATGCTTCACCACCAAATGCACCCAATCGTTATGTGCATCACTTTTGAGACCTGAGAGGAGTGGAAGTTGAAACTGGTGCAGGTTGATCTGAAGCGGACTTTCCAAAATAAATTTAAAATCGCCGAGTGAAAACACTCGGCGATTTTAAGGCGTGCCTATGCAGCACGAATATTCTCCAAATATTTTTCTACTAGAACACGTAATGCTTCTGACTGCTCAGTCAACTGGGTGGAAGCTGAAAGGACCTGCCCCGCCTCTTCTCCTGCATTTTGAGCAATTGCACTAACACGACTTGTTGCTTCAACCACTTCTGAGGAGCCTTGTGTCACCTGCTGGATGTTACTGGATATTTCATTTGTGGTTGCCACTTGCTCTTGAATCGCTCCAGCAATACCGGTGGACACATCCCGTATGGACCCAATAACACCTGCAATTTCATTAATCGCCTCAACTGCTTTTTGTGTCTCTGCCTGAACGCTTTGGATTTGCACTCCAATTTCTTCTGTTGCTTTACCAGTCTGGTTGGCCAGCCCCTTCACTTCGGAAGCAACAACAGCAAATCCTTTTCCTGCATCCCCTGCTCTTGCCGCTTCAATAGTTGCATTCAGCGCCAGAAGATTTGTTTGCTCGGCAATATCGCTAATAATGGAAACAACTTCTCCAATGCGCTGCGCAGCAGCGGTTAAGCCATTTACAGAAGCTTCCGCAGTTGTTGCTCGGTCGACAGCTTCCTGCGAAGTTTGAGCTGAGCGCTGCACTTCGCTATCGATCTCCTGCACAGTGATCGTCAGCTCTTCCGCAGCACCTGCAACCGTTTGCAAGTTGGTAAGAGATTGCTCGGAAGCACTACTTACAGTCTGCACTTCCATACTGGTTTGATCCGAAATGCTTGCCATACTTGCAGCTGTTGTATGCAAGGTATTACCAGCATCTGTAACAGTTGCTAAAATTTGGCGAACGCTCGCATCAAACTCTGAGTTTAATATTTCAACTCGTTGTGTACGTTCAGCCTGCTTAAGTTGTTCCACCTCTTCTCTTTGGTGAAGTTCGTCACCTTTGCGAAGGTCTTCACGGAAACTTTCAACTGCACGCCCAATTTCGCCGATTTCATCTTTGCGCTGTGCTGCAACAACCTCAACATCAAAGTTTTTATTTTGTACCTCCACAATCGCTTGTGCCAAAGCATTGAGAGGCCGACTGATTTTTCTGGCCGTCCAGTTACCCAAGAAGAACAGAACAACAACAATACCCAAAGCAATGAGCGCCATGTTCTTTATCAGGCTATCAACAGCGGCAAGAGCTTCAGAGCTCTTCATCTCTACAACAAGAAATGCTTCCTTACCATTTACCATTAAAGGTATAGCAACCATCAAAAAGCCACCAACTTCCATGAAGTACTCATCCGCTTCAGGATCAGCATTCCTCATTACCAACAGTTGTGTAAGCTGGGCTTCCTCCAGACCAATAGTGAGTACAGGGATGTCAGGAAAAAGTGGCTTTTGAGATAGCAGTAGTCCATCTGGGTTAAGCAAATAAGCCTGTCCGCTAGCGCCAAGTCCTGATCGGTCAAACAGGATATTATTAAGCTGGACGCTCTCCATACGCGCCATCAGCACCCCTTCCAAGACATCTTCTCCATGCTTTTCTGCATAGATCGGGGTCCCAATGAAGTATGAAGGTGCGTCATCTGCTGGACCGTAGTTTTTAATCAAAGACACAGAGACTTCACCGGGTTGTTGTTTACTGGTTTGATTAAATACATTTGCAAAGTCGGTCGAAGAGAAGTTTTGGTCTTTGATATTTGAGAAGAACTCCGGTCCTTTTGTAACCGAATAAATAACTTCGCCAGTGGTTGTTATGACAAACAAATCCGCATAGCCACCACCTCGAAATACGTTTAGGTAATCGCTATGTAGGTCAGAATGCTGCCACGAATACAAGGCATCATTCATTTGAACTTCGCCACTAAGATTAATTCGCTCTTCCCGTGACAGTTGGGGGTTTTGAAAGTGGGAGAGAATTGTGTCTCGTTCTTCCTTCGAATTGGCGTAGATCGACTTCAGTTCTGTTGCTGTTCGCTCAACTGTGTTCGATTCAGCAAACCGCATAATCTCTTCTATTCGCGCAGTTTGTTGTGTCTCAATCTGTCCTTGGCGAAGTTGCCCAAGCAGTAGAAGTCCCTGTCTTTTTTCCTCAATGAAAAACTCCTTTCCCATTAAGAATGCTTCAATTCCCACCAAAAGACTGGAGATAACTGAGAACACAAGAAACAAGGCTGGAAGACGGAATGAGAGCCTATAAAAAGTGCCACCCGTTTTCGGATTATTATTATTTGTCATAACTTAAATCCCACCATTAAATTGTAGGATGATAAATTAGAGGGGAAGAAATTTACAAAATAAAAACTTATCAATTTTTTCGCTAATTTCCACAGCTTTACTTGTATAAAGCTATGGAATCTCAACAAAGTAAAACATAATTTCAATTATTCCTAATAGAAATTACGCTAGTATCGAATTAATACATAGGACTTTCTACCTACTGCACAAAGTCGAGAGAATTCCAAAGTATGTATTTAGAAAAAAGGGGCTGGAACCAGTCGGCTCCAACCTGTGCCATCCTATTTCTTCGCTTGAGCTAAAGCGTCTATTTTTTTCTGCATTTCTGCAAGTTGTTTTTGAACATCAGTAAGATCTGGCTGACTTGAGGGCGTAGGCTTTGGTTCATTTTCCTCTGGCCTTGTTTGAGCACCCACCCCCATTTCGCTCCCATCAAATGGGTTAAACATCTTCATGGCGCGGTCAAACATTTCCGCATTGCGCTTTACCTGCTCTTCAATCACGCCGAACGCAGAAGTCCCAAATGCATCTGACATTTGTTTGCGGATTTTGTCCTGTTCTTTGGTAAGCGAAGACATCGTGTACTCAAGATAGCTTGGCACCATGTTTTGCATTGAATCACCATAAAAACGAATCAACTGGCGTAGAAACGTAATAGGCAGCAGGTTCTGTCCTTTATTTTCTTGATCAAAAATAATCTGAGTTAAAACAGAACGTGTAATATCTTCACCACTTTTTGCATCATGTACAGTAAAGTCCTCTTCATTCTTCACCATCACCGCCAGATCTTCCAGCGTCACATACGAGCTGGTTCCGGTGTTATAAAGACGCCTGTTCGCGTACTTCTTGATGATGGTGGCGTCGCCAGTATTTGTCATTTCGCCTACCATGCTATGGCGCATCATGCGCAATTAATTTTAATATGTTCAACATCCGTTAAAATCAGACGTTTCCTCAAAACAACCTTAAGCCCAAATTATATCTCGTGACTACCGTTTTAATCCACCTAAGAAGCAATCCGAAGATTAATACCTTTGGATGCTGGAAATTACCGCTACAGTTCGAATAATGTACTAACAGCGCAAGGCTGTAACTTTCGCAGGAATAAAATCTTAGTGTAATATTAATCTATACTCTGGCCCAAGCCTAAGTGCGGCCTGATAAAGTAATTGGAGGAAAGACATGAGTAATCCCCTTGACGTCGTCATTGTCGCTGCAACGCGTACTCCTGTAGGGTCGTTCAATGGTTCATTTGCCAATACTCCTGCAAGTGACCTTGGCGCAGCAGTTATAAAATCCGCCTTGGAAAAAGCACAAGTTGCCCCAACGGATGTAAACGAAGTTGTGTTTGGACAGGTTCTTACAGCAGGTCAGGGACAAAACCCGGCCCGGCAGGCAGCGGTTAAGGCCGGTCTTCCAGAAAGCTCCACGGCTTGGTTGCTGAACCAAGTGTGTGGCTCAGGTTTGCGTACAGTTGCAGTGGGCATGCAACAAATCCAATCCGGTGATGCACAAATCATTGTAGCTGGCGGACAGGAAAACATGTCCTTGTCTCCTCACTGCCAACATCTTCGCAATGGCGTAAAGATGGGTGACTACAAAATGATTGATTCCATGATCAAAGATGGTCTGTGGGATGCCTTCCATGATTACCACATGGGTCAGACGGCAGAAAATGTTGCTACTAAATACGAAATTCCGCGCTCCCAGCAGGACGAGTTTGCAGTTGCATCCCAAAATAAAGCTGAGGCTGCTCAAAAGGCTGGAAAGTTCAAAGACGAAATCACGCCAATCACCGTCAAAGAGCGTAGATCCGAGCGTATCGTTGAAGATGATGAGTATATCCGTCACGGAGCTACACTAGAAGCTATGGCCAAGCTGCGCCCAGCTTTCGCCAAGGGTGGTTCCGTTACCGCCGCTAACGCCTCTGGCCTCAATGATGGAGCAGCGGCACTCGTGCTTATGTCCGCAGAAGAAGCTCAAAAACGAGGTCTGGCACCTCTTGCCCGCATTGCCTCTTGGGCAACAGCTGGTGTGGAAGCTTCACTGATGGGGACAGGGCCAATCCCTGCTTCCCAAAAAGCGCTTGAGAAAGCTGGCTGGAAAGCTGAAGAACTCGACTTGGTTGAAGCCAACGAAGCATTTGCGGCTCAAGCCTGTGCAGTCAACAAAGGGCTGAACCTTGACCCATCCAAAGTTAACGTGAACGGTGGCGCGATCGCAATCGGTCATCCTATAGGAGCATCAGGCGCACGTATACTTGTAACATTGTTGCATGAAATGAAAAGAAGTGACGCAAAGAAAGGTCTAGCAACTCTGTGCATTGGCGGCGGAATGGGTGTCGCTATGTGTGTAGAGCGCATTTAAATTTATTAGCTTTTAGGATTAATTAGGCAGAGTTTGACTTGACTCTGCCTTTTTTTATCTTTGTTATCTTAGTTTGGGAGTCATTTCTAAGTACGGATATTTCTTATGAGCAATGTAGCAGTCGTCACTGGCGGAACACGTGGTATTGGCGCAGCAATCGCAAAAGGTCTGAAGGAAGCAGGCTATACGGTTGCGGCAACTTACGCTGGAAACACCGAAAAGGCGGAAGCTTTTAAGGCGGAAACAGGCATTCAGGTTTACAAGTGGGACGTCTCAGATGAGGAAGCCTGCAAATCGGGTCTTGCCCAAATTACAGAAGAGCTTGGAGACATCGAAGTTCTGGTCAACAATGCGGGTATCACGCGTGATGGCTGGTTCCACAAAATGAGTTATGAGGATTGGTCTGCCGTTCTAAGGACTAATCTGGATTCTATGTTCACTATGTGTCAACCCGTTCTGGAAGGCATGAGGTCACGCGGTAGCGGTCGTATCATTAACATCTCCTCAATCAACGGTCAGAAAGGCCAGATTGGTCAAACCAACTACTCTGCGGCAAAAGCCGGGGTTATTGGTTTCACCAAAGCACTTGCACAGGAAAATGCGCGTAAAGGCATTACAGTCAACTGTATCTGCCCAGGTTATATTGACACCGATATGGTTGCAGCAGTTCCTGAGAAAGTTCTGGAGGGTATTATCGGCCAGATCCCTGTTGGTCGCCTTGGCAAAGCCGAGGAAATTGCGGGTCTTGTTAAATATCTCAGCTCCGATGCAGCAGCATTCATGACTGGTGCCGTTCTAACCATCAATGGTGCTCAGTACATCGCAAACGGCTAAGCTGCGTTCAGTAAAGACAAAAAAGCCGCCTTTGAAAAAAGGCGGCTTTTTTTATTTCAACCTTACAAAAAGAAAAGGCTGCCCAAATTGGACAGCCTATTCAATTAGATTGGTTCTCACCAATTCTGCTCAACCTTAGACGTCGTCTTTTGGCTGAAGGATCTGGCGACCGCGGTACATGCCGGTCTTCAGGTCAACATGGTGCGGACGACGAAGTTCGCCCGAATCCTTGTCTTCCACGTAGCTCGGTTGACCGAGGGCGTCCACAGAACGGCGAAAGCCGCGCTTCATACGCGAAACTTTTTTCTTAGGAACTGCCATCGTAGCTCTCTCTCTCGTCAATTCTCACGCGCCGGGGCGCGTAGCCTCAACGTGCGAAACACATAAGTGTCAGAATGGCGGGGTTTATACAGGCTAATTATATAATTAGCCAGTCTATTCTACGAATTATTTTCGCATCACTGCTTTGGCTTATTTAAACAGTCAAGCACAGTGCCAGCCACCTGAGTTCGACTACGATTTATACTGGCTAGACGCCGATGTCCAGACCCCGGTCTTGACGGATTTCTAATAACAGGATTTGGAAGTGCCGTCGCAAGTAAAGAAGCTTGTGTTTTACTCAGGCTTTCTGCCGATTTACCGAAATATTTCTGTGTAGCTGCCTCGATTCCAAACACGCCCTCACCCCATTCCACAGTGTTCAGGTAGATCTCAAAGATACGACGTTTGGAAAGGACCATATCCAATAACAGTGCCAAAGGAGCTTCCAAAGCTTTCCGCGCATAATCTCTGTCATTCCAAAGAAAAAGATTCTTTGCAAGTTGCATGGTGATCGTGCTTGCACCCCTTGGCTTCTCCCCTTCAAACAGGTTATCCAGTTGCGCCTTTATTGCTAGCCAGTCAATTCCCTCGTGCTGGCAGTACTGACTGTCTTCGGAAACAACTACAGCCCGCTGCAAGTTTGTTGAGATGTCGGAAAGAGGACGAAACTTCCGTTCAACAGTTTCCCCCGACAAGTACCTGCCAAGCATAAGAGTGGAAACCGGATTGACCACGGTATATAGAATCGTCAGCAGTACCGGCGTGAGAACGACAGCCGCACATATGCCCATTGTCCACTTGACCAGACGACGCTTAAAAGAAGGCTTTACACCCGCTTGCTGAGACTTTTTCGCTCTTTCAATACCTGCCGCCAATCAGCCTACCCAACCTCTTTCACTTGTTGCTGTCATAAAGTTTGAAAAAAGATCTGCCATTAAACGAGCATTTTCTTCTTGGCTTGAGTGTTTCCGCCAGACGAAGCATAGATCTCGCATCGCTTCTACCCCTTCAATATGACTGAGACAAATGGACGTGCCGCTCGTCACATTGGACTCAACCGCCACCTGTGGGATTAACGTGAGTCCTAGCCCATTATCCACCATTTGCACCAGCGTCGTCATCGACGTCGCCTGTAGTTCCTCGCTTGAATTGGCCACACCTCCGGTAATGGTAGCCAATACATGATCCCGTAAGCAGTGGCCGTCCTCCAGTAGCAACAGGACCTCATCTCGCAAGTCATCCAGCGTTATGGTGTCTGCTGCCACCAAGCGATGGTTTTGAGGCAATGCCAGCAGCAACTCATCACGGCCAACCAGTTTCTTTCTAAACCCCTTAATATCATAGGGTAATGCAAGCAGAACGGCATCCAGCCGTCCTTCACGCAGGCCACTCACCAGATTTCTTGTTATATCCTCTCTAAGATACAACTTTAATTCCGGATAGCTTTCCCTCAAACTTGGCAGAAAGCGAGGTAACAGAAAAGGGGCAATACTGGGAATCACTCCAAGACGGAATCGCCCATATAAAGGCTTCTGCCGTGTTTTTACCCCGTGAACGAGATCCTCCGCATCACGAAGCAGAGATGTCGCCTGCCCAAGAACCTGCTCTCCCACATCCGTCAGCAATAAAACACGTCCAGAGCGGTCAACAAGTTCACTCCCCAGTATGTCTTCAAGCTGGCGAATCGCCGCCGATAATGTGGACTGCGTCACATTACAAACTTCGGCAGCTTTCGAAAATGACCGATTCTCTGCCAGAGCTTTGAAATATTGGAGCTGCCGCAAAGTTGGTAACATTAAAATTCATGCTTTCTGTGAGCTTTAGGGAGTCGTGTAATATTACAAAACCCCCTATTTTTCAGTGGCTTCTTGTACTATGTAATGTAGCATCGATAAAAGCGATACAACAGTTCGTTTTTATCGTTTTGACCAAAGTTACGTCAGTAGGCATATAGACCTCAGTTGCAATGCTCGCCAAACGCGGCAAGCACTTCTGTTTTCATGTGCCAAATTGCACAGAATAAAATAATTAGGAGAACGACCATGCTCGGCATCGGCGATAAACTACCAGAATTTGAAGTAGTTGGAGTAAAGCCAGGTTTTAACAACCACGAAGAAAATGGCGAAAGCGCTTTCGCGCCGATCACTGAAAAGAGCTTTGAAGACAAGTGGAAGGTTATCTTCTTCTACCCTAAAGATTTCACATTCGTTTGCCCAACTGAAATTGCTGAATTCGCACGCCTTTCCGGTGAGTTTGAAGACCGTGATGCAGTTGTTCTGGGCGGCTCCACAGACAACGAATTCTGTAAGCTGGCATGGCGCCGTGATCACCCAGATCTGAACAAGTTGCCAATCTGGTCTTTTGCTGACACAAACGGCTCCCTGACAGACGGTCTTGGTGTACGCAGCCCAGACGGCGTTGCATACCGTTACACCTACATCGTTGATAACGAAAACACCATTCAGCACGTTTACGCAACCAACCTGAACGTTGGTCGTAACCCTAAAGACACCCTGCGTGTTCTTGATGCTTTGCAGACAGACGAGCTGTGCCCATGTAACCGTGAAGTTGGTGGAGACGTTCTAGCTGCATAAGCTGGTATCCGCCAATACCTTAAGACCGGGGTACCCCACCTTCCCCGGTCTTTACTTTGCTCACTCCTGCTTCTTTTCATTCAACTTTACACGTTAAGAGACTGCCAATGTCCATTGATAGCTTGAAATCCCAACTGGCTAACTTCGCCAAAGATGTCCGCCTGAATCTCAGCTCCATGAGCACAGATGAAAGCCTGAGCGTTCAGCAGAAGTATGGCTTGATGGTTGCCTGTGGCATCGCCTCTCGCAATAAGCAGGTGAAAGACGCGCTTATCGCAGAAGCTGCACCGCACTTGAGCGATGAGGCTATGGACGCCGCAAAAGCTGCCGCAACTATCATGGGCATGAACAATATTTACTACCGCTTTGTGCACCTGTCTGCAAACAAACAGTACGGCACAATGCCCGCAAAGCTTCGCATGAACGTGATCGGCAAGCCGGGCGTTGACAAGGTCGATTTCGAGTTATGGTCTCTTGCGGTTTCCGCCATTAATGGCTGTGGCATGTGCATTGACAGCCATGAAGCGATTCTTCGCAAGGAAGGCATTACTGCGGAAATGGTACAAACCGCAGTCCGTTTTGCCTCCATTATACAATCTGCCGCAATTGCTCTGGAAGCAGCCGAATAAACTTACCAGAGTTTCTAATAATAATCGGCACCCCCACCTGAAGGCCAGTGATTGTTCACTGGCCTTTTTTAGGCCCGCCGCCTTGTCGACTCGCTTTCTTCGTTAATCTCTATTTCATTTTCAAACATATAATCACGTATGATCGGCACAGCTGACCGCTCTTTTGAGAGCAAAATCTGGAAAACCATCATTTTTCCATGCAAGAACATCACAGAGCATGCGGCTAGATAAAACTCCCACATACGACAAAAACGCTCATCGTAAATCTCTTTAATTTGCGCACGATTTTTTGCGAAGTTTTGTGCCCAGTGCTCTAGCGTATAATGATAGTGCAACCGCCAAATTTCCGAGTCGCACACCCACAGCTTCGTTTTTTCAGTTTCCTCAAAAACCTCTGACATCGAGGGACAATAGCCACCGGGGAAGATGTACTTATTCATAAAGGAGCTTTCATAACTGGGTGGTGTGTAGCGCCCAATTGCATGTATCAAGGCGAAGCCATCATCCTTGAGGCATCTGCGAATCATAGAGAAGTATCTCCCATAGTTTCCGATGCCCACATGTTCCATCATGCCCACGGAAACAACGCGATCAAACCTGCCTTCAAACTCGTTGTAGTCTTTGCATACAAATTTTACGCTGTCGCTCAGACCTGCATTTGCAACCCTCTCTCTTGCTATTTTTATCTGCTCGTTGGAAACATTGAGAGACGTTACATCAAAGCCAGCCTGCCCCATACGGATGGCAAGTGAGCCCCAGCCGCCGCCAATTTCCAAAACACGCATGCCCGGTTTTAGATCCAGCTTGGCCAAAATATGGTCCAGCTTTGCCTTTTGTGCCAACTCCAGAGGGACCGCGGGGTCTTTGAAGTAGCCACAGCTGTAATTCAAGCCCTCGTCCAGAAACAGCCGGTACAGGTCCGTCGATAAATCATAGTGATGTCGAACCTGCGCTTTAGTCCGGTTAATGTTGAGGTGGTGACCCCGGCGCTGTATCCATGTAAAGACTCGTAGGAGGGCCTTATAGAAAGGTTTTTGTTCGGCAATATTATTATTGATGACAAAAACAGACAGAACATCGTTTAAAGACGTGCCGTTTTCCAGTGTAAGTGTTCCATCCATGTACGCCTCGGCGGCGCCTAACTCAAAGGAATACAGCAGCTTTGAATACAAACGCTCATCGTGTATTTTTACACAAGCATGTGGGCCTGGCTCAATGCCGCCAAACACAAACCTGTTCCCTTTTACATCGAAAATGACCAACTGGCCTTTGCTAACTATAGCTTTGAGGAGCTTTGATAGAGCGCGCATATTCCTTCCCTCTGTATCTAGCTGCTTCCTTCCGCAGGTGGAAAAGAAAATCTTTCCTTAAGGGGACTACGACTTCTTTCCAAAATACCGCGTTATTTCCCCAAGGTAAACTATGTGCTCTTCCCTTATATTTTTCTAATAAGCCTAAAGTTTTTCTAGACAGTGCTTTACGTTTCCCGCATATCCCGACTGCTGCGAATATTTTAGTATTTTGCGAAGGAACTTCCCGGTGAATACTCAGATCAAAGACTCCATGAATTCTACGGCTTTAAAGATTGAAGAACATCTGTCGTTACTCCTGAGTAATCACCTGCATGAAGGGGAAGTCCAGCGCCCCCAACGATTGCTTGACGCCATGAAGTACTCCGTTCTTTCTGGAGGAAAGCGTCTTCGCCCATTACTAATAGTTGAAGCTGCCCGCCTTTTCGGCAGAGATGATAAAGGAGTGTTGATCGCAGCCTCGGCTCTGGAGTGTATCCACTGCTACTCCCTTGTGCATGATGACCTTCCGGCCATGGATGATGATCATGTGAGACGTGGTCGTCCAACCGCTCATATCCAATTTGATGAAGCCACCGCAATTCTCGCAGGTGACGCGCTTTTAACCTACGCTTTTGATTTAATCGCGGATCCTCTTGTCCACCCCAGCGCCGAAGTCCGTTTAAGGTTGTCTCGCGAGTTGTCTCGTGCCTCTGGTCTTGGGGGAATGGCTGGCGGTCAGATGCTGGATCTGGAGTCTGAGCATAGGGATCGCACCGAGGTGGAGATCCGTACCCTTCAGGCAATGAAGACCGGTGCGCTCATCCGCTACGCCTGCCGTGCAGGGGCGCTTCTAGGGGATGCAGAAGAAGCGGATGTAAGCCGGTTGACGCGTTTTGGAGAAATCATCGGACTTGCCTTCCAATTGGCTGATGATCTGCTGGATCTCAAAGGCGATTCCGCCGTTGTCGGGAAAGCCACCGGTAAAGACGCTGCCGCCGGAAAGGCTACTCTGGTCGGCCTTTTGGGTGAAACCCAAACCCGCGAGGAGCTGAATAAACTGATCAACGAAGCCAATGATCTGCTGTCCCCATTTGGCGAGAAAGGGGAGATATTGCGCACCCTCGCCCACTTCATTGCAGAACGAGACAACTAGGGCAAATTGCAGGGCTTCCCTCTCACCCCTCCTCAAAAGGTTCATGACCAACGGGTAGTGGCACCGCATGGCTCCATGCAGTGGGAAAAGGGGTCTCGCTCTTAACGAGAGTGGCAAGGCGGGCAGGCCAGAACCTGCGCAGTAACTAATAAAATGTTTCTTCGGCTTTGGCATTCCACCTTGCCCGGGATTATTTTATGCGAAATACTGGGGTAACCAACAGCAGTCGAAAAATACGGTTTCCCGCAGCTGCTCGCGACTCTGGAGGGGCTCCTTGTATCCGTCGGACCTTTACAGCAAAGCCCGAACAATATCTCACCGGGCCCCTTGAAGATGCGTTACCTCCCCAAACAACCCCATCCCGACCCATAACTTCACGACGGACGGTCCGCCGCTGCTCGTTTTTATGGGCACGAGGCCAAGCATAGGGCAGGGTAACAGGAAGGGGATAAGTTTTCGGAAGGTTTTAAAGAAGCTACCTTCCACTACAGCAGTAACCGTTGTGCAAATTCTCTTTCCCAAAAAGAAAACTCAACAACTTAAGTCTCTCTTTTCAAATCAGAAAAAGTAACTTAGCTGTGTCATTCAAACGCAACCAAGGAGCTCACTGGTGCAATCCATTAGATATGAAGTGGTCAACACTTTAGACCTAGATAGCTTCCTGAGCATATTATCTCGCAGTGGTTTGGCGGCAAGGCGCCCGGTGCATGATCAAATGACTATCGAAAAGATGGTTACCAATGCCTCTTTTTTTATAGTGGCATTCGACGGTAAACAGTTAGTGGGGGTGTCTAGATGCCTCTCTGATTTCGCTTTTGCATGTTATTGCTCAGAGCTTGCTGTGGACACCAATTACCAAGGTCTAGGCATTGGTAGGGAATTACTAAAATTAAGCCGACAGCATGCAGGAGAGTCCTGCGCTTTTGTTTTAGTTTCTGCACCAAATGCTGAGGGCTTCTATCAATCCATTGGACTGACTAACTTTCCATCATGTTTTGGTTGGCCGCCCAATGCCAAAAATGGACTTTGCTAAAGCAAGATTGCGATAGAGGCAGTAGTACAGGCAGCTTGATACTGCCTGAAACTGAGTTTGTGCTGACATTCAGCCCCAAGAGCAGGTATCTTCCCACCCTAAACGGTCAGGGGCAAGCAACACCGTTTTGTGTGCCGCACTGAAAGAAGTTTGTGCCGCCCGTATTCCATTGAATGAGCCATCCATAATTATAGGAGGTATTAACGGGGTTTTGGGGGGCATTCAGGAATTTATCTTGAACAGCAAGTCTGAACGTATTCAGATTCTGAAGATCATTTGTGTCCACGAAATTCTGGCAGGCATCTCCCCAGCGCCGACCTGAATCCACGTAGTCCTCATTGTTCCAAACAAATAGTATGTTGTCGACAACAGTTTGAAAGTCGTTACCGGGAAGTAGCGCCGCATTGTAACGGTTATCTGCATCTGCCACCGCCGGATTTCCATTGCCCACAAGCTGGCAAGCCCCTTGCGGGCCAAGGAGCGCTGCAATGTCATCGCCATACTGGTTGTTTGTCAGTTTCAAAACCGTATCAACCCCGACCGCCGTGGAGCAGCTATCGAAGTAGACCGTTGCAGGTGTGCTGGGGTGTGCGGCCTTGAAATACTGCGCGAAGTCTGCTTTCGGTATGTTCCCAACCTCGTCTTCACTCCCGTGGGAAACAACATAGACATTCTCAAAGGTATCAAGCCCCGCAGTCGCTTCCATGGCCGTCACAGTGCCATCATTCGCCATGAAAAACACATCGTTTGCTCCATAACGGCGGGAGGCCCAGAGGGTATCGATTGAATCCCGAGGGTCCTGACAGATAAGATCCGTCATGATAATCGCCCCTGATGCAAGTGCTGAACTGGGTAAAGAAAGGAGGCCCACAACAATACATGCTGGTATGTAGCTAGAACTTCTGTTCATCTTCAAATGCTCCTGACGCAAGTGGTTCACACAACAAAGACTTGCAAAATCAGGTTTCGTGAAAACGAAAGTGCCTTTTGGCTAATAGAACGTTCCCGTCGATCAGGCTTGAGATGTCAGATGCGGCCCAGCCTAAACAGGTGGGCAGGAGCGATACCCAGACGAGGTAAACGCGCGGGGATGACGAGTTCACAGTACGCTGCGTTTTAATCCCATCGGGATTGTCTTATCGCTTGGGCACAAGAGAGCCAGTCTCCCGTTTTAGGCGGATCATGTCATTCACAAATTACTGATTTAGAGTATCCGAACCCAATCTGTATCGACACACTCTAAAACATACTGCACCTTTGGTCTTCTCTATATAGCGTTCGATTTTGATTTCGTTTCATAGACTCATCAAAAATTTTAGGTGGTATTAATGGCAATAAACAATCATTCTACGCATCGCCGCCGATTGAGAATATTTGGTAGGGCGCAATTTAATGAGATTTGAGTTCAGGAATGGATAATATACGCGGGAGCGCTTGGATGGTGCTCGCAATGATGGGATTTGCAGTGGAGGATACGCTCCTCAAGACCGCAACAGCGGCTGTCCCTGTTGGACAAACCCTCATGCTGTTCGGCATCGGAGGTACCCTGTTATTTCTTGTGCTCACATGGCAGCGAGGGGAAAAGGCTCTGGTCCGCAGTGCCATGACTCCAACGCTGTTTACTCGGGCAGCCTTTGAAATTGCAGGACGTTTATTCTTCCTTCTTTCCCTCGCCTTTACCAGTCTGTCCAGCACTTCCGCAATATTACAGGCCACACCACTGGCCGTAACTCTGGGTGCGGCGGTCCTGTTTGGCGAGCATGTACGCTGGCACCGGTGGTTTGCAATTGTCATCGGGTTTGCAGGCGTGCTTCTGGTCATCAAGCCCAGTGCAGAAGCATTTGAGCTGACATCCATATTTGCAGTAATCGGGATGATCGGTTTTGCCGGGCGTGATCTGGCAACCCGCGCGGCACCGCCTGCCCTGTCCAACATGCAACTTGGTGTCTACGGGTTTGCTGTCCTGATCCCCACAGGCGGAGCATATGCATTGTGGACTGGCGGTTTTGTTCTACCGGATCTGATAAGCGGCACAGCAATCTTTATTGCCACATTTATTGGCGTTGGCGCTTATTATTCAATCACTGTAGCAATGAGAACCGGAGAAGTGTCCGTGGTAACTCCGTTCCGCTATTCCCGTCTCCTGTTCGGCCTGTTTCTCGGAGCTGTAATTTTCGGGGAACGTCCAGACATGATGACCTTGGGTGGTTCTGCTGTCATTGTCGCCAGTGGTGTTTATATCCTGCTCAGTATGAGACAGTCTCCCCGCGCAGTTTCAGCGACTAAAGAAACTCTAGTATCCTCTCGAGACTAGAGTTACACCGAACCGATCAAATCAATAAGCCCCCGATTGCTAATCAGTCGGTGGCTTTTTCCGAATGGTCATAACAATGCCGCCAGACAAGACAAGAGCAGCACCGGTATATACATTCCATGTTGGATTATGGCCGTAGACCAGCTAATCAAGGAAACCGGAAGTAGTGGACAACAAGGTCCCGATAAGAAGCAATCCATCACGCAAATAGAAGAAAAATAGCTTAGTCTAGCCCAATACCGCCTGTGAGAATTTTGCTGAAAAGGGCCACCAAGGCCGCACACAAGGATGCGCTGGCCATCACCAGAATACTGATAGCAAAATCACGATTTAAAATGCGTTTTATAGCCACCTCCCGTATGCAAGCCAGATACGAAAATATTCTAATCGCAATCAAAAAAGGCCAGCTCGGTTGAGCTGGCCTTTTTTCTATCGAGCATTAAAAGCGCGGGAAATTAGCCCTCTTCGCGAGGAATTTCCTTACCAGTTTCCTGATCAACCACTTTCATGGAGAGACGGACTTTGCCGCGCTCGTCGAAGCCCATGAGCTTGACCCAGACTTTCTGACCTTCTTTTACAACGTCAGTTGTCTTGGCAACTTTGCGCGGAGCAAGCTGGGAGATGTGGACGAGACCGTCGCGTGCACCGAAGAAGTTTACGAATGCGCCGAAGTCCACTGTCTTCACAACAGTACCTTCATAGATCACGCCAACTTCTGGTTCAGCTGCGATGGAGTTGATCCAGTTCAGGGCAGCCTTGATGGCTTTACCGTCGTTGGACGCAACTTTCACAGTGCCGTCGTCTTCGATGTTCACTTTCGCGCCGGTTTTCTCAACGATCTCACGGATCACCTTACCGCCGGAGCCGATCACTTCACGGATCTTGTCAACCGGGATCTTGATGACTTCGATGCGCGGAGCATGCTCACCAAGCTCGGAGCGGGCTTCTGTGATGGCGTTTGCCATTTCGCCGAGGATGTGAACGCGGCCACCTTTAGCCTGCTCCAGAGCCACCTTCATGATCTCTTCGGTGATACCGTCGATCTTGATGTCCATCTGCAGGGCAGTGATGCCGTTTTCAGAACCGGCTACCTTGAAGTCCATGTCGCCGAGGTGATCTTCATCACCAAGGATATCGGAGAGAACTGCAAAGCGCTCGCCTTCCTTGATGAGACCCATTGCGATGCCCGCGACTGGTGCTTTCAAAGGCACACCAGCGTCCATCAGGGACAAAGATGCACCACAAACGGATGCCATGGAGGACGAACCGTTGGACTCAGTGATTTCGGATACAACACGCAGGGTGTATGGGAAATCGTGGTGAGCAGGCAGCATTGGGTTTACAGCGCGCCATGCCAGTTTACCGTGACCGATTTCGCGGCGTCCCGGAGAACCCATGCGACCAGCTTCACCTACAGAGTAAGGAGGGAAGTTGTAGTGCAGCATGAAGGTTGCTTTTTTGGTGCCTTCCAGCTGGTCAACGAACTGCTCGTCTTCACCTGTACCCAGTGTTGCAACAACAAGACCTTGAGTTTCACCACGAGTGAACAAGGAGGAGCCGTGTGCGCGTGGCAGGATGCCAACTTCAGACATGATCGGACGAACAGTCGCCAGATCGCGGCCATCAATACGCTTACCGGTGTCTAGAATAGAACCGCGAACGATTTCAGCTTCCAGTTTCTTGAACTGTTCGCCAACAACAACAGCTTCAGGAGCATCTTCCACGCCAGTTACCAGCGCTTCAATTACTTTCGCCTTTGCAGCGTCAACAGCTGTTTTACGCTCAACTTTCTGCGTGATTGTGTAGGCAGCTGCCAAATCCGCACCAGCGATTTCTTTCACTTGTGCAAACAGAGCAGAGCGGTCTTCAACAATCAGTTCACGCGGGTCTTTAGCAGCCTGCTCAGCCAGCGAGATGATGGCGTCGATTACAGGCTGGAATTCGCGGTGACCGAACATGACAGCGCCCAGCATGACTTCTTCGGTAAGCTCTTTAGCTTCCGATTCAACCATGAGAACAGCATCGCCAGTACCTGCAACAATCAGGTCCAGATCGGTTTCAGCCATTTGGTCAACGGTCGGGTTCAGTACATATTCGCCGTTGATCATGCCAACGCGTGCACCGCCGATTGGGCCCATAAATGGAACACCGGAAATTGTCAGCGCTGCGGATGCACCAACCATTGCCAAAATGTCAGGAGCGTTTTCAAGGTCGTGGGACAGAACTGTCAGAACAACCTGAGTTTCGTTCTTGTAGCCATCAACGAACAGCGGGCGGATCGGACGGTCGATCAGGCGGGATGTGAGTGTTTCATGCTCACTTGGACGGCCTTCGCGCTTGAAGTAACCGCCTGGAATGCGGCCAGCTGCGTAAGCTTTTTCCTGATAGTTCACTGTGAGCGGGAAAAAGTCCTGACCCGGCTTTGCAGTCTTTGCGGAAACAACGGTGGCAAGAACTTTGGTTTCGCCGTATGTCGCGAGAACCGCGCCATCAGCCTGACGTGCAATTTTACCAGTTTCGAGGATAAGCGGACGGCCGCCCCACTCAATTTCAACGCGATGCGTATCAAACATATTTTTTCCTAGCGTACGTTTATTTCCCATCCGGCAAGAATTGGAGGGGAAATACGAATCAATAAACAAGAGTTGAGCAGACCCATCCAAATTGATGGGCCTGCCCGTTCTGTTTGGTAGGTTTCATAAAGGCAAGACAGCAAGAAGCTCGACTTCAAGCATCTGGCAATCCTGCCCTTTTTAAAAAACCTACTCCTTCATATACAAAACGCGGCGGTTTGGAAACCGCCGCGTTTGAGGGTGCCTTAGCGGCGGATACCCAGACGCTCAATCAGAGACTGGTAGCGTGCAACGTCTTTGCCCTTAACGTAGTCAAGAAGCTTACGACGCTGGCTAACCATTTTCAGCAGGCCACGACGGGAGTGGTTGTCCTTTTTGTGACCTTTGAAGTGCTCGGTCAGAACAGTGATGCGGTGTGTCAGGATAGCAACCTGCACTTCTGGAGAACCGGTATCACCTTCTTTGGTAGCGAATTCTTTAATCAGTTCAGCTTTGCGCTCAGGTGTAATCGACATCGATTAGTCCTTATAAGTTCAGCTCTTATTGAGCATTTTCAAAATCACGCATGTGAATGCGCGCTGCTTCTTTTTGAAGCCCTTCCCCCAATCGGCCATGCCAAGATGTCGTCCAGCATGGTGTCATCGGGAAAGCTCGGATCGCTCAACATGAAGCAATCCGCGTGGACTATGAAGCAATCTCCTTTAAAACGCCAGAGATATTTTCATGGCCCATAACCCTCAGAGATTAAACACTCTTTTGGGTTTAAATTCTCCTTTGGAAACCTCACCAAAGGCGATGAGAGTGCCCCCGCTGGTCACATAAATGTCCTCGGGTCCGATTGGAGCATTTGCACCGCGTAAGATAATCGGCATACCACGCTTCAGCCTTTGCGCGGCCTCCCCATTAACCGTAACCCCTTCCAGGAGGGAGAGACCGGATTCAACAGGTAGCAAGGCCTCCATCAACTCGGCACTTTCCAAGGGAGACTGCCCCTCTTCCAGTTGTCCGGCCGCGTCCTCAAGCTCCTCCAGTGTCACCATATCGGCTTCACCGAACGAGCCGACCAGCAAACGGCGCAGGCCAGTCACATATCCGCGCGTTCCCAACTCCAAAGCAATATCACGGGCAAGAGAGCGTACGTAGGTGCCTTTACCGCACTCGGCTTCAAACACCGCTTTGTTTTCATCGATTATCTCCCGAAGGGTTAAACGATGAATATCAATGGGCCGCGCTTCCAGTTCCACGTCTTTCCCGTCACGCGCCAGATCATAGGCACGGTTCCCGTCCACTTTAATCGCCGAGAACTTGGGGGGAACTTGCATGATCTCCCCCTGAAACTGCGGGAGAACATTCTCGATCTCTTCACGGGTGGGCCGCTGGTCGCTGGAAGCGATTACGTCCCCTTCTGCGTCATCCGTTGAAGTTTGTGTGCCCCATGTCACTTCAAACTGGTAAACCTTGCGCCCGCCCATCACAAAGGGAACTGTTTTGGTAGCTTCACCAAAAGCAATTGGAAGGCAGCCACTGGCAAGAGGGTCCAGCGTACCTGCATGACCAACCTTTTCGGGGTTGAATACACGCTTCAGCTTACCAAGTGCTTGGTTTGAGGTAAGGTTCAAGGGCTTGTCCAAGACAAGCCATCCATTGACGGGGTAGCGTATTCTGCGCCGCTGCTGCTTCGCCATTCTCTGTGCAATCTCAGTTTTATTTCTAGTTTTTAGTCGCGATCTTCATAATCATCCGAAGGCTCATCAAGGTCACGGCGAACAGCTGGTTCGTTGAGCAAACGGGTGATCCGGTCATCGTCATCAAAACGCGTATCCGCAACAAAGCGCAGGTCGGAGGAGTATTTCATGGTCATGCGACGGGAAACCTGACCTCTGAAGTACTTTGCACTGCGGTTGAGAGCTGCGACAACCCGCTCCACATTCTGCCCCCCCAAAGGCATAACCAGAACAGTTGCAAGGCGCAGGTCAGGTGTCATCCGAACTTCGGGGACAGTGACGATCACGCCATCAAGATCAGGATCACTGAGCCGTCCACGAGAAAGAATGTCACTCAGTTCCTTGCGCACCAATTCTCCAACGCGCAATTGACGCTGGGATGGACCATTGGCCATTTCGTTGTGTGCTTTTGCCATTTTTTGTTCTCACAAGGTCAGAACGCCGACGAAGGAAAACCCACGCCGGCGCCACTATTCATTTATTGCAATTGGTCGAACTTAGAGCGAGCGTGCGATTTCTTCTACCTGGAAGCACTCGATCACATCACCAACACGCATGTCTTTGTAGTTGGTGAAGTTCATGCCGCATTCAACACCGGACTCAACTTCTTTAACTTCATCCTTGAAGCGTTTGAGTGTGCCCAGCTCGCCTTCGTGAACAACAACGTTGTCACGCAGCAAGCGAACCTGTGCACCGCGCTGGACAACACCTTCGGTGACCAGACAACCAGCAACACGGCCAATCTTGGTGATGTTGAAGATTTCCTTGATGTCCGCGTAACCCAGGAAGGTTTCACGGCGCTCAGGAGCCAACATGCCGGACATGGTTGCCTTTACGTCGTCGATGAGATCGTAAATCACGCTGTAATAGCGGATTTCGATACCTTCGCGGCGGGCAGCTTCCTGTGCCTGTTTGTTAGCACGCACGTTGAAAGCCATGATAGGTGCTTTGGAGGCCATCGCCAGAGTGATGTCACTCTCGGTGATACCGCCAACGCCGGCAGCCATTACACGGGCACTCACTTCATCGTTACCAAGCTCTTCCAAGGCACCAGAAATTGCTTCTGCAGAACCTTGAACGTCCGCTTTGATGATAAGTGGGAACTCTTTGTGACCTGTGTCCTGCAAGCCCTTCATCATAGCTTCCAAAGAACCACGGGCACCTGCAATTTTAGCAGCTACCTTGTCGCGCTTCATGCGGAGGCGATATTCAGAGATCTCACGGGCACGGCCTTCTGTCTCAACAACAGCAACCATATCACCGGCTGCAGGAGTTGCCTGGAAGCCCAGAACCTCAACCGGTTTGGAAGGACCAGCTTCCTTAACCTGTTTGCCGTTTTCATCAAGCATTGCACGGACACGGCCCCATTCGCTACCAGCGATGAGAATGTCACCAACGCGCATTGTACCTTTTTGAACCAGAACTGTTGCAACAGGACCGCGGCCCTTGTCCAGCTTGGCTTCAATAACAGTACCTTCAGCAGCACGGTTCGGGTTGGCCTTCAGTTCCAGAACTTCAGACTGAAGCAGAACCATTTCGATCAGCTTGTCCAGACCCGTGCGCTCTTTTGCGGAAACTTCCACATCGATCACTTCACCGCCCATGGCCTCAACAACCAGCTCTTCACGAAGAAGGTCGGTACGGATACGGGACGGGTCAGCACCCGGCTTATCCATTTTGTTGATTGCGACGATGATCGGCACATCAGCTGCACGAGCATGCTGGATCGCCTCTTTCGTCTGCGGCATCACACCATCATCCGCGGCAACAACCAGAATAACGATATCAGTCGATTTGGCACCACGAGCACGCATCTGGGTAAAGGCTGCGTGGCCCGGAGTATCGATGAAGGTAACCTTCTGATCGTTCTGCTCGACCTGATACGCACCGATATGCTGCGTAATACCGCCGGCTTCACCGGAAACCACATTGGCTTTGCGCAGTGCATCAAGCAAGGATGTCTTACCATGATCAACGTGACCCATGATGGTGACAACCGGAGCGCGCTGCTCAAGTGTACCGTCATCGTCTTCTACGGTGAACAGACCCTCTTCAACGTCCGCTTCAGATACACGCTTAACAGTGTGACCAAACTCAACAGCGATCAGTTCAGCGGTTTCCGCGTCGATCACGTCGTTGATTTTCATCATCTGGCCCTGCTTCATCAGCAGTTTGATGACATCAACAGAACGCTCCGACATACGGTTTGCCAGATCCTGAATGGTAATTGCGTCCGGCAGCGTAACTTCACGCATGACCTTTTCACGCACAACCTTCTGCTGACCGGCACGACGCTCTTTTTCACGACGGCGGCGCAAGGATGCCATAGAACGGCTGCGGCCTTCATCACCACCGGTTGCCCGGGTAATCGTCAGCTTCGAGCGACGACGGTCATCGTTACCGCGTGGTGAAGGCTTTTGTGCAGAATCGTTTGTCTTCTTGCCACGAATAGGTGCCTTAATCGGCCCCTTAAAGGTCTTCTTGGTGTTCTCTTTTGCACCCTCGCCTTCCATTGGCGGTGGTGTCGCAGTCGTCAGCGGACGCGTGCCAGCTGGACGAGCCCCGGCAGCGCCTGGACGGCCTGCAGCAGGTTTTGCACCAGTAGTACGCGCACCTGGACGTGGACCATCAAGACGCGGCGGCTTACCATCACGCTGGCGTGGTGCACGTGTCTCGCGACCTGCGCCCTCACGTCCGGCACCCTCACGGCGCGGGCCGGCACCATCACGGCGAGGACCTGCACCATCACGGCGCGGGCCATCACGGCGTTGGCCGTCGCGACCTTGTGAAGGACTGCGTTCTTGAGTTTTTGCAGGTGCAGCAGCTTTTTTGGCCGCAGCTTCAGCATCTGCCTTAGCTTTCGCCTCTGCATCAGCCTTAGCTTTGATAGCAGCTTCTTCAGCTTCTTTTTTCTTGCGAGCTTCTTCCTCAACGCGGGCTTTTTCAGCCTCGATCGCACGTAGACGAGCCAGCTCTTCTTGACGCTTGGCTTCTTCTACGCGGCGTTTTTGGTCTTCAACTTCGCGGATTTTGGCTTCACGCAGCGCAGCCATACGCGCATCGGCTTCGCCCTTGGTCAGCGTGCGAAGGATGTTGCCTCCACCTTGACCCTGGCCTTGGCCACTGCCGCGTCGCTGGTTATTGCGGTTACCGCTGCGATTGGAACCACCACGGTTCGGGCCATCGTTACGACGCCCGTCGCCACGATTTTGTTGCGGTCTTGCAGCAGGCTTTGCAGCTGGTTTGCTTGGTGATGCGGTCGGCGCGGATGCGGAAGACGTGGAAGCCGATGCGGAGCCTTCTTGGCCCGGCACAACGACACGACGTTTCTTCTTTTCCACAACGACAGCCTTTGAGCGCCCGTGAGAAAAGCTCTGCTTTACAGTGCCTTTTTCCACTCCACCTCGTTTGAGGCCAAGCGTTTTACGTTCGCCGCCGCTTTGTTTGTCGTCAGTGTTTTTGCTATCGCTCATATTGCCTTCAGTCCTGCGCCACTGCACCTAATTTGCTATCTACGTTACATCTTCAAGAACCCGTTCGATAACTGGTCAACCGACCAGCTGCGTTTCGAAAGTTTCTACCTGCCTGTCCCGCGAGTAGTGCAGCATGTATTACATTGTCCCGACCCAGTGCCATATTCATCTGAGCCGAGTTAAACAAGCGGATCACATCGAGTGGATCCTCCTTGCCGAATCTCGAAGCGGCTACTGCCGCCAGTTTGCGCACGCCATCTTCCGAAGCGTCTGTTGCGTGCACGAGAGCAAGCACCGCTTCTCCTCGAAGCGCCGCTTCAACTTTCGCAAACCCCGTCGTTAAATTTCCGGCTTTGCGACTAATGGAGAAAGCACCCAGTGCTGCCTGCTCCAACAGTATCTCGACTTGGTCCGCCAAACCCTTATCGGCGTATACTTGCTCCTTGAACCCTCTTGCAAAAAGGCGCCGTTTAATCACCTCTTCAACCGCTTCGCGAGTTCCTTTAATCCAAACGCCCCTTCCGGGGAGATTACATTTGAGATCCACAACAACACTGTTGTCCGGAGCAAGTACGAAACGGAGAAGGCGGGAGATTGGGAGAACTTCGCGCGTCAATACGCAAGTACGCTCTACTCGATCTTTTTTCTTCGCCACGTCGTTTTACCTTGTTCCGTTCGCTGTGCCCTCCAACCCCAGGTTAGAAAAGCTACGCAAGTAGCCCAGAACCTAGGTGAATAATACCCCTAGTTACTAGGGGTACTCTCGTTATTTGGTCGAGGTCTCGTCCTCTGCACCGTTGTCTTGCTCGAAATATTGCTCGGCGTCAACCGTTGTGCTGTCAGTCTCTTCATTTTCAGAGTCAGAGACACCCTCTTCCTCGTCATCTCCGAGTTCTTCACCAGAGACCTCAATAAGGTCATCTGCCGAGATCCAGCCAGCGGCAACACGGGCCGACATTACAATACTTTCCGCGTCTGCCCTTGCCAGATCAAATCCGCTCAAAGAGCCTTCAACGCGTACTGTTTCACCGTTTTTGCGCTCGTTCCAGCCAACCAAATCATCGGCGGCACAACCAGCAAGATCCTCGATGTTCTTGATTTCATCTTTACCAAGGGCAACAAGCATCGCAGCGGTTAAACCAGGAATATCCAGCAGTTCATCTAGGACACCGAGTTCACGGCGCTCTGTTGCCAGCTTTTCTTCCAGTTCCTCAAGATACTCACGGGCACGTTCTTGAATTTCGTTCGCGGTATCTTCATCAAAGCCTTCGATAGAGGAAATTTCATCTGGCTCCACATAGGCGACTTCCTCGATGGAGGTGAAGCCTTCGGAAGCGAGAAGCTGGGAAACAACTTCATCTACGTTCAAAGTTTCCTGGAAGAGATCGGAACGAAGCTGGAATTCTTTCTGGCGGCGCTCAGATTCCTCTGCCTCAGTCATAATGTCGATGCCCCAACCAGTCAATTGGGAAGCAAGGCGAACATTTTGACCACGCCGTCCAATTGCCAGAGACAACTGATCGTTAGGAACAACAACTTCGATACGCTCAGACTCGTCATCAAGAACAACTTTCGCAACCTCGGCAGGCTGCAATGCATTCACGATGAATGTAGCTGCATCTTCATTCCAAGGAATGATATCGATTTTCTCGCCTTGCAGTTCACCCACAACAGCCTGAACACGGGAACCGCGCATACCAACACAGGCACCAACAGGATCAATTGAACTGTCGTTGGAAATAACTGCTACCTTGGCACGGGAACCCGGATCACGGGCAACAGCTTTAATTTCGATAACGCCATCATAGATTTCAGGCACTTCCTGCGTGAACAGTTTAGCCATGAACTGAGGGTGCGTTCTGGACAAGAACACCTGAGGTCCGCGCTGTTCGCGGCGAACGTCAAACACATAGGCACGAATCCGGTCGCCATTGCGGAATGTCTCACGCGGGATCAACTCGTCACGGCGTACAACCGCTTCACCGCGACCCACGTCGATAACAACGTTACCGTATTCTACACGCTTGACAACACCGTTGATGATATCGCCAATGCGGTCCTTGAACTCTTCATACTGACGATCACGTTCGGCTTCACGAACTTTCTGAACAATAACCTGCTTCGCGGATTGAGCTGCGATACGGCCAAAGTCCAAAGGAGGCAGAGGCTCGGAGATAAAGTCACCCAATGTGGCTTCCGGGTTACGCTCCAGAGCATCTTCCAAGGAGATGTCGGTGGATACATTCTCAACGGTTTCCACAACCTGCAACAACCGCTGAAGCCGGATTTCACCGGTCTTCGGGTTAATCTCAGCGCGAACTTCCGTTTCTGTACCATAGCGGGAACGGGCAGCCTTTTGAATCGCGTCTTCAAGCGCCGCAATTACAATTGAACGGTCAATCGACTTTTCCCGAGCAACCGCATCGGCGATCTGCACCAGTTCCAATCGGTTTGCGCTGATGGCCATATCTTGTCCACTCCTTACATGCCTACCTCTTTAACTCGGGCAGGAATTCAATGCTCCTAGATTTGCATCGCCCTTGGTGAGCCAAGAAGCAAATCAGTGATTATAACTTTCGGGGTCAATATCTTCCCCGCGTGCAGCCTTCGCTGCCTTATCCGCCTTCAACGCTGCGTCAATCAGCTCATCAGTCAGAACAAGGCGCGCTTCTGCAATTTCTTCAATCGGCAGAACGAACGTATCCGCTTCACCCGCAGCCGCATCCGTCAACTTAACAGTAACGGTGTCAGCCGCAGTCGCAGTGATTATTCCCCGGAAGCGCTTTCTTCCCGCCTGCTGAGGAATAGCCATATCGACTTTCACGAGGTGGCCCGTCCAGCGAACAAAATCACCGGCACGCACCATAGGCCGATCAATGCCGGGAGAGGAAACCTCCAGATGATAGGCACCACTGATAGGATCATCCACATCAAGAGCGGGAGACACAGCATGGCTGATCTCTTCACATCCCTCAATGGTCATTGTTCCGTCTGCCTGCTCTGCCATGATCTGCAATGTACAGCCGTTGTTGCCCGTGACACGAATACGAACAAGCCGATAGCCAAGATCTTCAATCACTGGCTCTACAATTGCAGCCACACGAGCTTCCAGCCCCTGCTCTTTTACAATTCTCGGATCGCTCTCGCTCACGTTTAACCTTCTTATCTATTCCACGACTGCTTTTACGCAGCCTTGTTTTCATATGGTAACGACACGCGCTACCTGCATAATATCGCCCCAAGAAACAAAAAAGAGCGGGTCCTTTTGGGGCCCACTCTCCGGTTGCTCTAAGGAGCCGATAGAGAATTCATTGAGATCAATATATCCATTTGCAGCTCTTATGCAACAGAAAAACAGACCCTCAGAAAACAAATAGTAGCACCCTGCGAAAGCACCCTTTAAAACTAAAGGGTTTCCAACTAGGCCCGCAAAAACGTGAGGTAACGCCCCACACGCCCTTCACGAATGGCCTTAGCTTCATAACGGGTGCCCGGCCAGCCTTCCCAAGGGGTTCGCCAATCCTGTGCATTTTGAGCGGACCACTCGAAACTTGGATGATCCCGGCAATGACACAATGTCCAGTCAACATACGTGTCAATATCGCTGGCAAACCGAAATTCCCCTCCTGATTTCAAAGCTCTGGCAATGCGGGTCAGATTAATCTGATTAACAAAACGCCGTTTCCAGTGCTTTTTCTTTGGCCAAGGGTCTGGATAGAGCTGATACACAAGGTCTAAAGAGCTTTCAGGAAGCCAGTCCAGCAACTTCCCCGCATCATCATAGAACAAACGAATATTATCGATTTTGTTCGAGTCAATTGCAGACAGCGCCTTCGCCATTCCGCTCTGGAACGGCTCACAACCGATAAATCCAACATCAGGATTGGTTGTTGCCCGGTGGATCAGGTGCTCTGAGCCACCAAAACCAATTTCAAGGCAAATTGACTTGACGGGCTTTGGAAATATCGCCTGCAAATCTACTGGACTATCTTTTTCAATATCCACGGAGATTGTAGGCAGCAGGTCGCGCATCAACGCTATCTGGCGGTCCTTTAGTGGCTTTCCAACGCGCCTTCCAAAAAAGGAACCCTTATAATGATCAGTCATTTCACTCACAAAAGCCGGGACTCTGGCCCCGGCTATTACAACACATGTTATTTTTGATTAGGTTTGTCAGGCTATCTCGTGCGCCAAAACATCACGCAAAGAGCTCACCAGATCCAGCTTTTCCCAAGAGAAGCCACCATCGTTATCCGCTTCACGCCCAAAGTGCCCATAGGCCGCAGTGCGTGCATAAATGGGCTTATTCAAGCCCAAATGCTCGCGAATGCCACGTGGCGTCAGCTTCATAACTTCGCGAATAGCCATTTCTATGGCCAAATTGTCCAGTTTCCCTGTGCCGTGGGTATCGATGAATACCGACTGAGGCTCTGGAATACCAATCGCGTAAGAGAGCTGAATGGTGCAGCGATCCGCCAATTCGGCAGCAACCACATTCTTGGCAAGGTAACGCGCGGCATAGGCAGCCGAACGGTCAACCTTTGTGGGGTCTTTTCCGGAAAAAGCCCCGCCGCCATGAGGCGCAGCGCCGCCATAAGTGTCAACGATGATCTTACGACCAGTCAAACCGCAGTCCCCGTCCGGTCCGCCGATCACGAACTTACCGGTCGGATTGATATGCCAAACGGTTTCATTGGAGAGCCAGCCATCAGGTAAAGCCTTGCGGATATATGGCTCCACAATGTCGCGAACATCGGTGGAGGAGAGAGTATCATCCAGATGCTGCGTGGACAGAACCAGCGAGGCCACACCAACCGGACGGCCATTTTCATAGCGCACAGTCACTTGGCTTTTGGCATCCGGACCCAGCTTCTTCTCTACGCCGCTTTTGCGGGCTTCGGCCAGAAGCCTGAGAATTTTATGGGCATAAAGAATCGGAGCTGGCATCAATTCCGGAGTTTCCCGGCAGGCATAACCGAACATGATGCCCTGATCGCCCGCACCTTCATCCTTGTTGGAACCGGCATCAACACCTTGCGCAATATGCGCTGACTGCTCATGCAGCAGTACCTCGATGTCAATATCATGCCAGTTAAACCCGACCTGCTCATAACCAATATCTTTCACTGCCATACGGGCAATATGGGCAAGATAGTCTTTGGTTAGCGTAGCCGGACCCCGAGTTTCGCCTGCAATTACCAGCCTGTTGGTGGTTGCCAGCGTTTCACAGGCCACACGGGCCTCCGGCATTTCGGAGAGGAAGGCATCAACGATCGTATCTGAAACACGATCACACACTTTATCAGGATGGCCTTCTGAGACCGATTCTGATGTAAATAAAAAATTCTGACGAGCCATTGGCGAGCGTCCTTCTGGGAAGAAAAAAATGAAGCGGCAGTTTAACCGTCGCCTCTTGTGTCATCAACCAATCTTTAACGATCTCGTCAAGCCCATAATTTTGGAAGGACACTTTTGGGTGAACTTATTCGTCCTCTCCGGCAAGGCTTTTAACCAGCTCTACCAGCTTCTTGCGAACCTTTGGATCTTCAATGCGCACAAACGCCTTATTGAGAGCCAGACCGTCAGAGGAGGACAAAAAGTCAACAACATAAGTTGTCTGAGGGTTTTCTCCAACACCCTGCATATCATCGGGAGAACCCGGCGCATCTTCAAAAAAGAACGCTACAGGAACTTTGAGAAGGGTTGCAATATGTTGCAATCGGCTGGCACCAATACGGTTCGTGCCCTTCTCGTATTTTTGTATCTGCTGAAACGTGATCCCAAGCCCTTCTCCGAGCTTTTCCTGACTCATTCCCAGCATCATCCGCCTCAGGCGAACGCGGCTACCAACGTGTACATCAATGGGGTTCGGTGCTTTTTTATTGGGCATTCCACAAGCCCTCTTCTTTCATCTTTACGGCACAGTACCGTTGTGGGTTACTTTACTAAGGCCCTTCTTGCTTGGAGGCCTTTTATTCTTCTTGAAAACGTTCATGGCCCAAGCGCTATCATTTCGCTTAATTGGCGAATGTGGCTAAGACTTCACGCACGTACATGTTGACGATATTTTTCAGCTCGCGTCAATCTTTGCGAGTAGAATTTATAACCCCAATTACCAATAGGATACCGCTAATGGATAGAATAACCCCCAAAAAAACAAGGTCGCCCCACACAGAATAAATAGTAGTTTGGAGTAGTTTAGGCAGTTCAATTCGAATATTACCAGAATCATTAAGAGCAATCTTTGCGAGTACTCTCCCTACGGGGTCCATAACCCCTGAAATACCTGTATTCGCAACACGTATTATCGGGACCCCTTGTTCAATAGCCCTCATTTGAGACTGGGCAAAATGTTGGTAGGGGCCCTGCGTTTCCCCAAACCACCCATCATTCGTTATATTCGCAATAAAATCAGGACGTTCTGCCGGTGACATCGCAGCATACGGGAAGATTGCTTCATAACAGATAAGCGGCTTCATGGTTAAGTTTTCACCAGCCCGCATGGTCCTGTACCTAAATCCACTGGAGAAATCCGCAGGAGCTGGCACCAGCTTATCCACACCCATAGATTGCAGTAGTTTTCGGTAGGGCAGATATTCGCCAAACGGGACGAGATGTACTTTATCGTAAACATCCCGGATACCGTTCCCATCCTCAATTGTGTAAACGCTATTATAAAAAAAACGGCCCTGCGAGGTTTTTTCACCTCTAATTGCCCCCGTAATAAGGGTCTCACCGGGCTTCAACATTTCATCAATCGATGAAAGTGCACCCGGCTCACTTGTTAGTAGATAAGGAAATGCGGATTCAGGCCAGAAAATAAGCGTGTTTCCAGCAGTAGGACCACCAGCGAGGGCGCCCTCTGTCTGCTCGATATAACGGGGAAGCAGTTTATGCCGGTTCTCGGGTTTCCATTTTTCTTTTTGCGGCACATTTGGCTGAACCACTAGCAAATCTACCTTGGTAAATTGCGTTGGGTGGTTGAAAAACCGAACGTATGAAGCAGCCCCGTACCCCACAAACAAGAGCACCATCAAAGCCACTAGCATAAGTTGCCGCCCTATGCTTTTTCCCAAAAGTAAAGCAGGGATAGTGAAGAGAAGAATTGCAAGTAAGCTAAGCCCATAAACACCGAAAATGGCTGCCCCTTGCGCAAACTCCGGTTTCACAAGGAAAATATAACCCCATAAATTCCAAGGAAAGCCCGTAAACAAATGGCCACGGGCATAATCAGAAAGGGAAAGGGCAACTGCAAGAAGTAAAATGCGTTCCCAGCGCTGAGACCAGAAAAAGGAAACCAAGGCTAGAGCCAAAGCCGGAAACAAGCTGATAACCGCAGGCACCCCTGTAACTGCAAAGGGAATCATCCATGCATAGGTTTCCGCTTCAACGAGGAAAGCTTCACCTATCCAGTAAAGGCCCGCCATAAAGAAGCCGAGACTGAACCACCATCCCGTTGAAAAGAAACCAAGAAAGCGCTCTTTGCTAATCTTGTTTGTTCCAGCGGAAGCACCGTCCAAAGTCCAAACCAAGGCTGGCAGGGTAACAAGCAAAACCGGCACCAGCCCAAAGGGCTGGAAGGCGAGGGCTGAAAGCCCCCCCAGGCAGAAGCTCAGAACCCATCGACGGATGGACCAGGACAGGAGAAAGGGCTCGGCCCACTTTTGTAGTATTGCTTCGCTGGAAAACACCCAATCGCCCTCAATAATTTAGAGCACGTTGCATTGCTTTTCATGCACGCCCCGCGCTCTAACTTCTTAATTTTTGAGCGAATTCTTGTCGTTTGAATGAATCCAATCAAACGGAACACGCCCTAGTGCCCCCTATTCAGCGGCGGCATCCAAACGTCTGTGCTTTAAACGTGCAGTAGACGCACGCTGTTCAATGCGGCGTTTGTATATCTTGAGCATTTTAATACGCCGAGGATCAGCATCCAGCACTTCAAACTCATAGCCGGGTAAAGACTTTTCAGATATCAACTCCCCGCGAACGGGAACCCGGTCCAGCAATGCGAACAGCATGCCACCGATTGTGTCAACATCCTCGGTTACTTCCCCCAAACGGAAGTTAGCCCCCAGCTCTTTTTGAATATCTTCCAAATCTACGCGGGGATCTACAACCCAGACACCTTCAGAGACAGATTTTATGAGCGCTTCTTCATCTTTGTCGTGCTCATCTTCAATATCGCCAACCACAGTTTCCACGATATCTTCAAGAGATACAAGGCCGTCTGTTCCCCCATACTCGTCAATCACAAGTGCCATTTGCACGCGTGTCACCTGCATCTTTTTCATCAAATCGGCAGAAGACATGGATGGCGGGACGAAGTGAAGCTCTCTTATCAATCCAGTGCGGGCCAGCGGAGTATTTAAATCAACCTGAGACAAGTCCAGAACTGCTTCTGTATCTTCTTCCGGCTGTTTAGTGTCCGCCGCCTGCTCCTCTGTCTTCAAGGGAAGCAGCTCCGCGCCAGAGGTCGCGTGCTCAGCAAAGTAGGCCATGAGATCCTTAATATGGATCATGCCCCGTGGGTCATCAAGGTTATCGTGAAAGACAGGCATCCTTGAGTGACCGGAGGCTTGAAAGCGCGCCATGACATGGCCAATAGGAGCACAGTCCTCTACGGCCTCAATGTCCGCCCGTGGAATCATGACGTCTTCCACGCGCAATTCTCGCAATTGAAGAATATTTGCTAGAAGTTCTTTCTCGGAAGCTGAAAAGGCCGCATCAGCATCGTTGTCAGTTCGCGCCAACTCATCTTCCAGATCAGCCCGCAGGGCATCTGAGCTGCTTCGGCGCAAACTCCTGAAGGGATTTAGAAACTTTTTTAGCCTGGTCCAAAGGCCAGGCTCTCTCCCCTCTGGATCTCCAGTTTCATCCGGTTGAGCTTTACTCTCAACAATTTCATTTGTCACCGGAGCGTTCGCTCCTGTCATACTTCGAGGTTCTGAACTGTTCATTTCTTTCTCTTCAGCCCAAATATGGCGTTCAACCAAAACGGTTTACTCATCGGCACTTAACGGCGCATCCTGATAGGGGTCTGGGATTCCCAAAAGCGCAAGGATCTTACGCTCCTCCCCTTCCATTTCTTCCGCTTCCTCATCATCTTGGTGATCATAACCAAAGAGGTGCAGAGTACCATGTACAATAAGGTGTGCCAAATGATGATCAAACGGAATGCCAAGGTCACCAGATTCGCGTTCAACGGTTTCCCGAGCCAGAATTATATCTCCCAATAACGGGCCATAGGGAGGCTCTTCTTTATCATCACCTGGAAACGAGAGAACATTCGTTGGTTTATCCTTGTTGCGCCACATGCGGTTTAATTCCTGCACCTGGGCATCATCGGAAAAAACGAGCGAGACTTCCGTATCCGGAATGACTTCCAGCTTCACACTCTGGAATGCCGCGACAAGGCAAGACTCAATTCTCTTCGAGAGCAGTTCTTCTTCCGGCCAGCCTTCTGCTTGCAAGGTTATGTCCACCACAAGAGGACAATGCGCACTGTTACTCATTTTTTACTTTGATCCAAGCTGATTAATGGCCTGCCGGCGCTCAGCCCGGCGGCGGCCATTTTCATCATAGGCATGTACGATCCGCGCAACCAGTTCATGACGAACCACGTCGCTTTCCGTAAAGTTCACCCGTGAAATACCTTCCACTCCATCAAGGATCTTCAATGCTTCCTTGAGACCCGAGGTCTGACCTGCTGGCAGGTCTACCTGACTGGGATCCCCTGTGACAATCATTTGGGAATTCTCACCAAGGCGGGTCAAAAACATCTTCATCTGCATCGAAGTTGTATTTTGCGCCTCATCAAGAATAACGACGGCGTTAGACAGAGTGCGCCCGCGCATGAACGCCAGAGGAGCGACTTCAATCATGCCGCTCTCCAGTCCGCGTTCCAGCTTTTCCGGCGGCATCATCTCATTCAAGCCATCATAAAGAGGACGCAAATATGGATCCACTTTATCTTTCATATCACCGGGCAAGAAACCAAGGCGCTCTCCGGCTTCAACTGCCGGTCGAGACAAAATCATCCGGTCAATTTCGCCGCGCTCCAACAAGGCTGCGGCATAAGCCACCGCAAGGAACGTCTTACCCGTTCCTGCCGGACCGACACCAAATGTCAGATCAGACCGGTCCATGGCACGAATATACGCATCCTGTGTGGCTGTTCGTGCAACCAGTGTTTTCCGACGCGTCGCGATTTGCGCAAAAGCCATACGCGACTTCGGTTCCATGGTGGGCAAGGACAGCTGCGTTTCCGATGCAATTGCCATGCGAACAGCACCATCCACATCACCCACCTGAAGGTCATGCCCTCCCTGAAGGCGAGTGTACATGGCTTCAAGGGCCAGTCTGGCCTGTTCACATGCACTGTGTTCACCGCGAATCGTTACCTGATTACCGCGGGCAACAGCTTCAACACCGATTTTTTGTTCAATCAACGCAAGGTGCTGATCGAACTGGCCGAAAAGGTCGCTAACCAGTCGGTTATCGTCGAATGCCAGAACCACATGCATCATATCTGATGCTGCTGCAGGTTTCATAGCGGCCCCAACTTTCGGGGAAAAATGGGCGTTGCCCTTCAAGCAATCCTCCGTTTAGATCGCATCATTAATATTTTCACGATCCCATATTGCCCTTAAACGAGCTTTCCTTCCAGACTATTTCCGGAACTGGCCAAAATTTCTACTTTGGCTATCTCTCCATACAAGTCTTTTGGCGCGTTTATATGCACAGGTTGAAGCCATGGGGAGCGGCCTGCAAGTTGGCCTTCCTTACGACCCATTTTTTCAAAGAGAACGTCAATAATCTGCCCTTCAAGCGACTTGTTGAAGGCCATCTGCTGCTCACTTAGCAAAGCTTGTAGACGGGCAAGGCGCTCGCTTTTTACAGCTTCTTCCACTTGTTCTTCCATGGTCGCACCCGGTGTTCCAGGGCGCGGGCTGTATTTGAACGAAAACGCGGAACCATACTCAACACGGCGAATCAGGTCCATTGTATCTTCGAAATCCTGATCACTCTCGCCGGGGAAGCCAACGATGAAATCGCCTGACAAAGCAATATCCGAACGGGCATCACGAATTTTGTCCAATAGACGGAAATAATCATCACGCGTATGTTTGCGGTTCATTGCCGCCAGAATTCTGTCGGAACCGGATTGCACTGGCAGGTGCAGATAAGGCATCAAGATATCCAGATCCCTGTGAGCCGCGATCAAGGTATCATCCATATCCCGTGGGTGGGATGTGGTGTAACGCAGCCTGTCGATCCCGTCTATCTCGGCAAGGCGGAACAAGAGCTGTCCCAGTCCCCATTCGCGTCCGTCAGGACCTGTACCATGCCAGGCATTCACATTCTGGCCAAGCAGGGTCACTTCCCGCACACCTGCGGCAGCAAGCCGTTCAGCTTCGCTTACAATTTGCTCGACGTTTCTGGAAACTTCCGCGCCGCGCGTATAAGGAACCACACAGAAGGTGCAGAACTTGTCACAGCCCTCTTGAACGGTCAGGAACGCGGTCACGCCCCTTTTGCGCACGGCCTCCTTGGAAGGAGTTGCCAAGTGTTTGAATTTGTCTTGAATATCAAACTCTGTCTCAACAACCTTGGAACCACCCGCAGCCTTATTCACCAGCTCTGGCAAACGGTGATAGCTTTGCGGACCAACCACAAGATCGACAATAGGTGCGCGGCGGGAAATCTCGGCTCCTTCCGCCTGTGCCACACATCCGGCAACACTCACCATCATCTGCTTGCCGTTTTTGGCTTTTTCTTCCTTCAGTTTGCGCACACGTCCCAGTTCGGAATACACCTTTTCGGCAGCTTTCTCACGAATATGGCAGGTATTGAGAATAACAAGGTCAGCATCCTCCATAGTCTCGGTATTGCTGTAACCTTCTGCACGTAAGGCATCCGACATCCGGTCGGAATCATAAACATTCATCTGACAGCCGTAAGTCTTCACAAAAACCTTACGTTCTTGTTTTTGGTCCGTACTGCTTGCAGGAACTGCTTCTGTTTCCTTATTCTGTGCGAGTGTATCCATTCAATCCTCGGTGCGCTCTTGTCTTTATGAGCGTATCATCAGCCCTCAAACGCGTCTTGTTTGGGGTCTCAATTTTTCTTTGGGGCAGCTTTAGCTGGTTTTTCCCAGTTTGAGAAGCTTTGTGTTATCACGCTTTCTCAAAACTTACGCAGAGCTCTTTCCATAAAGGGCGGCCAGTGTCATGCTCCTCACTTCAGCTTCCATCTGTTTGGCAACCTGCTTTCTGTTGAACTCGGCGCCATATTTGGTTGGCTCACCAAAATGAACTTCCACATCCAATCCGCCTTCTCCGCAAATAGACCATAAGTGTTGTAGCAGCTCCATATTGCCATACCAGGCCACATGCGGTCTCCACATGCGCCCCATGGGCATTCCATGCAGCCGTGTATATGCAATAGAAAGTGGCTGGACGGTGGCACTGTGGGTGGCACTGGTCTGCATCGCCTGATGAACGGCTCCAAGCAGGGAGGAACGAAAAGGCTTCACCTCATTACCGTTACTCGAAGTACCTTCCGCAAAAAGCACAATCGCATCACCACTATTCATCCGGTTTGAAATAGCTTCATTGACGCGCATGGTATCCCGTCTCCTGCTTCGGTCAATAAAGATTGTTCTTTGCAGCTTGGCCAGAAGACCAAAGATCGGCCATGTGGCAACCTCGGACTTGGCAATGAAGGACAGAGGCTGCAAAGAGCCAATAACGAGAATATCCAGCCATGAAGTGTGATTTGAAGTTACAAGAAGGGGCCTGCTATCGGCCACCTTTCCAAGGACGTTAACCCGAATTCCCAAAATTTTCAGGATCCAACGGTGCCAATAGACAGGGATATATCTTTGAATTGGCCAATTACATTTTAAGGCCAGCCACTGCATCGGGATAAGAACAACTGCAAGGCACACAACAAGCAGAAGAGCGCAAATTGCGCGAGTTGTTCTCATACTCAACCCTTCGGTGTTTCTTCTAATGGGACGCCATAAAGCTCCAGACGATGGTCCACCAACTTGTAACCTAGCTGACGGGCGACCTCTACCTGCATTCTCTCAATCTCTTCATTGCGAAACTCGATCACCTTACCTGACCTTAAATCAATCAGGTGGTCGTGATGCACGTCAGACACGGTTTCATAACGGGACCTGCCATCGCGAAAATCGTGTCTTTCAATGATTCCCGCATCCTCAAAAAGCTTAACCGTACGATACACAGTGGAGATGGATATCTTGGGATCGATATCGGAAGCCCGGCGATACAACTCCTCCACATCAGGATGATCATCAGACGTTTCTATTACCGAAGCGATCACACGGCGTTGCTCGGTCATTCTCATACCTTTGAAGACACAGAGTTCTATTAAACTCATCTCAGCTTCTGTGACCATACTTTCCCATACCTTTAGGATAACTTAGTTTATTCTCTTTTAGGCAGAATAGCTCCTTGAATCAATTAAGATTACAGCGCATCACCAAAGCAGTTCCAAAACCCTGACTGCTGCTATAGTAACCCTTGCGCTCTCCTACTTTGACAAAGCCCAAGTTTTTATAAAGCGCAACCGCTGGCTTATTGGCTTCATCCACCTCCAAAAAAAGCTCACTATTGCGTTCTGAATACAAATGAAACATGCCAGCTTCCATGAGTTTACGGCCAATGCCGTTGCCGCGGGCATTTGGCGAGACACCAATGGTCAGAACTTCAGCCTCTCCGGCGGCACTGCGTACAATGAGAAAGCCAAGAGGCTCGGGACTTCGGGCAGTATCTGCGGAGCGGGCCACGAAAAAAAACGTGTTCTTTTGGGCGTAAAGTGCTCGTAATTCGGAAGTCCCCCAACCAATGGAAAAACTCTGCGCATGTATACGTGCCAACTCCGGCAACATGTCTTCGTTGGCTTTTTCAATTACAGCCGGGGATTGCTTTAACCATGAAACAATCATTGTCGACGAATTCGGCCCTTTTGTTGCGGTTTGGCATCTGGTTTACGAAGATATAAAGGCACCGGAGGTCTTTCTTCTGGATCAGCCTTAAATCCACAGCGTGCAATATACTCAATTGAAGCAACAGTATTCTGTCCCAAGATACGCTCCGAAGGCAAACCAGCTTCGTGACCAAGTGCTTCAGCAGCAGAACCGGCTAAGTATGTATCCGACCCCAATGTCTTCGCCAGCTCCTGCAGTGTTGAAACACGCGCTTCATCTGCTGGAGAACCATCCCTTTTGAACTGCTGACAGTAAACCTCATCCCTACGGGCATCAAGCACCACCAAAAGATCACCGGAGCATGAGCGCGTGGCAAGAATTTCACTTGCAATGCACTCCAGTGTTGTGACCCCAACAACCGGCTTGCCAGAAACCAGCCCGAAGCCGCGCGCTATCGAAAGGCCAACCCGAAGGCCGGTAAAGCTACCAGGCCCCACATTTACGACAATACGGTCCAGATCACTGAAACCCTTTGAAGATTCAGCCATCACTCCATCCACCATGCCCATAATCTTTTCGGCATGGCCGCGGCCAATTTCTTCTGTTTGTATGAACAGGTTTTCTTTAGTACGGCCAAGCTCTGCCACTGCCGCAGAACAGGCACTTAAGGAGGTGTCAATGGCTAATAATTTCATACTGATTGCTTAGCGTTCCAAAGGGGGAAAGTCGAGAACGCAATCACCTTTACCCAAAAACTTGCGCTCACACTTAATCAAAAGAAAAGGCGGTCGAGCCGCCTTTCTAGAGCATATTCCGTTTGATAAATTCATTCAAACGACAAAAATTCGTTCAACATAAACAAGTTAGAGCGTCAGGCGTGAATGTAAATAAACGCAACCTGCACTAATCTTTGAACCGCAAAACTGGTTCTAGATCTGTTTTACTTCCTGAACTTCGGGTACGAAGTGGCGCATCAGATTCTGGATGCCATGGCTTAGTGTTGCGGTCGAAGATGGGCACCCGGCACAGGCACCGCGCATGGAAAGGTAGACAATTCCATCTTTATACCCGCGGAACGTGATGTCGCCACCATCTTGGGCCACAGCCGGGCGAACACGGGTTTCCAGAAGTTCTTTAATGGTAGAAACGGTATCAGCTTCCGCTTCATCAAAAAACTCTTCACCGGTATCGTCATCTCCGGTGCTTTCGCCGCGCAAAATAGGAGCATTGGACATAAAATGCTCCATAATCGCCCCGAGAATTGCAGGGCGCATGTGCTGCCAATCCGTATCGTCTTTGGTTACCGTTACGAAATCATAACCAAAGAAGATCCCCTGAACGCCCTCAATTGCAAACAAGGTTTCAGCCAGAGGGGATACGGCGGCCTCTTCCACACTCCGAAAGTCCTTCGTTCCCTCTGCAAGAACGACACGACCAGGCAAGAACTTTAGTGTCGCTGGATTTGGAGTTGCTTCTGTCTGGATAAACATAACCTATTCCCAAGGGCAATCGGGCAATTCACGCTTCAAAGACGCCTTGCCCATTAGTTAGTAGAATGTAATTTATCTATAGATAAAGACTTGAGGTCTGTCTTCAAGTTAAAAAATGTATTTCAGATGCAACTTTTAATTTCCCGCGCATATTATCAAGAAAGTGCAGCAATTGCATCATCATCAAGCGTTCCCGGAACAATCGTAATCGGAATTGGAAAAGTCCCTGCGGACTTGCCGGCAATTGAAGAGACCAGTGGCCCCGGTCCTTCCTTGCTCGTTCCCGCTGCTAACACCAAAATGGAAATATCGGCATCATGGTCAATTAAGGACATAATTTCATCGGAGCGACTTCCTTCCCGCACAACAAGTTCAGGCTCTGTACGCGCCGCAGAGCGGACCTTTTCCGCAGCCTTTGCCAGAATTGTCTCTGCCAGTTCGGTCGCCTCCGCCCTCATAATATCTTCTACCCCCAGCCAGTGCTGGAAGTTTCCAGGCGCGATGACATAAAGCAGGGTAACAACTCCGCTGGTGCTTGCTGCCCGACGTGCTGCATAAACAATTGCACGCCCGCATTCTGGAGTATCGTCCACAACAACGAGAAACTTTCGTTTGTGGCCTTCTTCATTGCTTTTGCGAATTGCTACCATATCAGTATGCTGCCACCTCCCCAGAAGAACGGCAAGCCCAAGAGCTTGCCATCCCGAAATTTGATATGTGCTAGATCACAGAATAAACTGTGACAGGTCAATATTCTTAGCCAGCTCACCGATGTTATCACGAACATAAGCTGCATCAATAACAACCTTGTCGCCTGCACGATCCGGTGCCTCAAATGAAATTTCGTCCAGAATGCGCTCCATTACAGTTTGCAATCGTCTGGCTCCAATATTTTCAATGGTGGAATTAAGATCAACAGCGATAGAAGCGATCTCGTCAATGGCATCATCGGTGAAGTCAATCTCAACGCCTTCGGTCCCCATCAAAGCCACATACTGCTTGATCAGGCTCACCTCTGTGTCGGTCAGAATGCGGCGGAAATCTTCTTTTTTCAAAGCGCGAAGCTCAACACGGATTGGCAAGCGACCTTGTAACTCAGGAAGCAGATCAGACGGCTTGGCCACATGGAATGCGCCTGAGGCAATAAACAGAATATGATCTGTTTTCACAGGACCATGTTTTGTTGAGACAACAGTTCCTTCAATAAGAGGCAAGAGATCCCGCTGTACACCTTCCCGTGACACATCCCCGCCACTGCGCGCATCTTTGGCGCAGATCTTATCAATCTCATCAATGAACACGATGCCGGAATTCTCAACAAGGTCGATAGCTTCCTGAATGAGCTTGTCTTCATCCAGCAACTTGTCTGATTCCTCTTCCAGAAGAATCTTATGGCTCTCGCGCACGTTGACGCTTTTCTTCTTCGTCTGGCCGCCAAACGCTTTCCCGAACATGTCGGAAAGGTTCATCACACCAATGCTGCCGCCTCCGGGCATGCCCGGAATATCAAAGTTTGGCATTTGCGGTGCTGCGCGCACTTCAATCTCAATTTCCTTGTCGTCCAGATCACCCTCTCTCAGCTTTTTGCGGAAACTGTCGCGGGTGGCAGGGCTCGCATTTTCACCCACCAATGCGTCAAGCACACGCTCTTCGGCTAGCACATGGGCTTTGGCTTCTACTTCTTTGCGACTGCGCTCGCGCACAAGAGAGATACTAGATTCAACCAGATCACGAATGATCTGCTCCACATCGCGCCCAACATAACCGACCTCAGTGAATTTGGTTGCCTCAACCTTGGTGAAAGGCGCGTTGGCAAGCTTTGCAAGGCGGCGGGAGATTTCCGTTTTACCTACGCCGGTTGGACCGATCATAAGGATGTTTTTCGGCAAAACCTCTTCCCGCAAGCTGTCATCCAGCTGCTGGCGGCGCCAACGGTTTCTCAGAGCAATTGCGACTGCTCGCTTTGCGTCTTTTTGACCAATGATGAAGCGATCAAGTTCGGACACTATCTCGCGTGGAGAAAAATTCGACATTCTTTCTTACTTTCTTACGGACGGGACGAGCTTTTGAACGGGCGTATTGATGAGAGGAGCCATGACTATTTTCCGAATAGAAGCCCAACCAAACCCAAGTACCAAAACAAACAGTCCCAATATTACCAGTGCCAAGGCAGTCACGCCCACTTCATCCATACTTGTGGATCCCAGCAGGCTGAAAATTGCGTATCCAAGATAAAGCAGCCCTGATACCAGAATAGCTCTACGATCAACGATGAGCGCCAGAACTCCTAAAAACGAAACAACCGCCACGATCAAAAGCGCTGAACTGTAGCTATCTGATTGTTCTGCTAATGTGGAGAGCGCCGGGTGAACGATCAAGGGGGCCGAGAGCAAATGTAACCAAAAGGCTCTGTCAGAGTTAAGGCTGGAGCGGGTGACATCGCGCGCATCGAAATACATGGCAGCGAGAAAACACAGAACCCCCGCTACAAACAAAATCACCTCAAGAGCATAGTCTGGCACACCTTGCGAACTCTCATTAAACCAAGTGAGAACTGCGAGCGTGAGCAGGCCTGCGGCTTGAGCGGCCGCAATTGGAACTTTGTATAAAAAGTTGAATATTAAAGAGCCAATGGCACCGCTGACCAGCACAATAATCAGATTGTAGGATTCCAGATCAAACAGATTCCCGTGTCCCCACTCCGAAAGGTCAGACAAGCCGCTTCCAAGTACTCCCTCATTCACCAACCAACCGGCAACCAAGGCAAAAAACAATGAAAATGCCATGCTTAAGACGATTGAGGGTAAAGACAGCTTTTGGCGGCGGGTGAAAATTTCTGCCAAACCTATGCTCGCGAGAACTCCAGTACCCATGACAATAATCGAGGGAAGTCCAAAAGCTGACCCTCCTGTCACAATGCCAATAAGCAGTAACACAATTCCAATCACGATGAAGATATCATGAAAACCACGCACAAAGCGTACTTCTTCTGCATCCTCAACGGAGATCGGCCTATCATCTTGTCTGGCTAGAAAATTCTGCAGCTCGTCAGCCTGACCTGCAGATAAAATCCCACGCTTGACCGCTAAATCAAGGCTTTCCCGAGCTATCATCCAGTGTCTCCACGATTACGTTCTCGTTGGTATAAACACAGATTTCAGCGGCAATGGCCATAGATTTTCGGCAAATTTCTTCAGCGGAAAGGTCCATATCAACAAGAGCCCTAGCTGCTGAAAGCGCGTAGTTTCCACCTGACCCAATGCCCATGACACCGTTTTCCGGCTCCAGAACATCGCCAGTCCCAGTGAGAACGAGAGACACATTTTTGTCTGCAACAAGCATCATGGCTTCCAGACGGCGCAAATAGCGGTCTGTACGCCAGTCCTTTGCCAGCTCGACACAAGCACGCATCAACTGGCCGGGATATTGCTCAAGTTTCGCTTCCAAGCGCTCGAACAAGGTAAATGCATCGGCGGTTGCGCCCGCGAACCCGGCAATCACTTCACCTTTGGCAAGAGGACGGACTTTACGGGCAGTTCCCTTGATAACAGTTGGCCCAAGAGAGACCTGCCCATCCCCTGCAATCACAACCTTTCCGCCTTTGCGGACAGTCAAAATGGTAGTCCCATGCCATAGTTCAGGGCCTCGATTGTCACTCATACAAATCTCTCCAACTGCAAAGAGCTAACATAAAACAAAAGCCTGTTGGCTTTCCCTGTATGTATGCAGTCCAATGGGCCTTGCCAATGCAAACAGTTAAAAAATATCAGGAATTTTCCATCTTTACATAGCCTGACTCTCGAACAAGGCGCTCAACCATTTTGGTAAGGCGTTTTTGAGCGAATTCTTTCGCCAACTCACCATTCTCATTAAACGCTTTTCCGGCAAAGTTTACTGAGATCATTTCGGGAATCACTGTTGCCCCTAATGAGACCTCCATTATCACCCTGAGATGCATCAGGCTGCGCATTCCACCATAAACACCGGGAGACGCCCCGCCTAGGGCATACACACCCTTCGAGAAAACTTCTAGAGGCTCTTCACCTGTTTTGATGATACGGCTGATCCAGTCGAGAGTATTTTTCAGCAGCGGTGTGACAGAGGAATTATACTCAGGGCTAGCGACAAATATGCCCTGATGCTTTTCCAATAACACTCTGAGTTTATGGGCGTTTTCAGGGATACCGTGTTCTTCTTCCAAATCTCCATCATAAATAGGAAGAGGATAATCTCTCAAACTCACCTGTGTCACATGTGCATTTTCCAATGACAGGTGTCTTGAAACAAGGGAGGCCAGCTGAGTATTAACGGAGCCACTTCTGACCGAACCAGATAAAACCAAGATACTAGGATTCATAGTCAATTCGCCTTTGCTTCTATGCTCATACTGACTTGAAATATAAAGCGGCGTTCCGAAGGCTTCTTGAAATTATTCAAAACATTTCATGACTATTTGAAAACACCTAGGAAAGAATCGACTGTGCCATTAGGGAACTCTCCGATAAACCCAAACAGATGCAGGCGGTAAATTCCTCCAGACCCATGCGCCCCGCATTTGCTGGCAAGGATGATCTTCTTTGGGAATAGGAGAAGAAAGAGAGTAAGTATATAGAATAAAAGGAGCATTAGGCTTAAGAAGATCCAAGGCATCGTCCACACACCTGAGGCGATCTTCTAGTGGGCGTGGCCACATTGGCAACCCTGATACAACAGCTGACAAAGATCCTGAGCGTATATGGCTAAGGGACTTTTTCAGGTTATAGGCATCCCCTTGTATAATATTTGAATCTGGATACTTGCCACGTAGCAGATTGCAAAAATCATGGCTGTATTCAAGACAGGTCAGTCGAGGACCATCAATCGTACCAGATGCCAGAATCTCTTTGGTAATAGCACCTGTACCCGGGCCAAGCTCCACAACATCGCCTTCTCTATCATCAGGTATAAAACTGGCAATTTTCTTTGAAAGAGCGGAACTGGAAGGGGCAACGGCCCCCATTTGCAGCGGAGAGGCGGCCCAACTCCGAATAAAGCGCGTCTCGTCCAAGATCTTCTTTAATGCACTATCTGCTAAAATCTTTGAACTTTGAAACATTCATCCCTCCCAAACAAGAAGTACATATTTCTACGGAATGGGAGGGATATCAAGTTTAATTCTGGTTCTAACTTTTAATATTTTCTAGGAATTCTTTTGCCCTAGCAAAGAAACCACTCGATTCGGGGTGATTTTCACCTGATGTTTCCGATTCGAATTCTTGAAGAAGTTCACGCTGACGCTTCGTTAACTTGGAGGGGGTCTCAACAACAACTTGGATGTACATGTCACCATGCTGGGAAGACCTCATTACGGGCATCCCTTTACCCCGCAAGCGGAATTGTTTTCCAGTCTGCGTGCTTTCAGGCACCTTAACCCGGGCAGTTGCTCCATCAAGACTTGGAACTTCAAACTGACCGCCAAGCGCTGCTGTTGTCATGGACACCGGAACCCGGCAGAAAATATCAGCGCCATCACGCTGGAAAAATTCATGGGGTTTGATGGACAGGAAGATGTAAAGATCGCCTGAGGGGCCACCTCTTAAACCGGCTTCCCCTTCGCCGCCAAGGCGAATCCGTGTGCCATCTTCAATTCCCGCTGGAATGTTGACTGAAAGAGTACGCTGCTGCGTTGTGCGGCCTGTGCCGCCACAGCCTTCACATGGATCTGCAATAACTTCACCGCGACCCTGACAGGTTGGGCATGTGCGCTCCATGGTGAAGAATCCTTGCGCAGCACGGACACGGCCAATTCCACCACAGGTAGAGCAGCTTGTTGGTTTCGTGCCTTTCTTGGCACCCGAACCACTACAAGAATCACAGGTAATCGAGGTTGGAACTTCAATCTCTACGCTCTTACCCGCGTAAGCCTCTTCCAGTGTGACTTCCAGATTATAGCGCAGGTCCGCACCGCGTTCACGGCCAGAACCACCACGGCGTGCACCACCGCCACCGCCGCCGCCAAAGAACTCATCGAAAATGTCGGACATGGCAGAGGCAAAGTCTGGCCCCTGTTGGCCACCACCGCCACCAAAGCCACCATTTTCAAAGGCAGCATGGCCATAACGGTCGTAGGCAGCGCGCTTTTGTGAATCCTTCAAGATGTCATAGGCTTCGCTAACTTCTTTGAAGTTTGCTTCGGCTTGGTCATCACCCGGGTTGCGGTCGGGATGATATTTCATTGCGAGCTTACGGTAGGCGCTCTTGAGTGCTTTCTCATCAACCTCCCGCGTAACACCGAGCACTTCATAGTAATCGCGCTTAGACATTTAAAATCAGCTCCAAAGACTGTGTATCAGGCAGAACCAACACCATCTCAAGCTTCCAGTTTACCCCATGAAGCATGCCCAAATCCTTTTCGGTTAAAGGTGAGAAACAGAGTAAATCTAAAGCGAAATGTCTGGCTATGTTGCCATTGTACTTCTGCAGTCTTCAATGACTGCGTAAAACTTTTAGGGTGTGGAAGCACATAGCTCATATAAGCTAACAGAGCAATGTGAGAGGCCTATTGAGGCATCTTCACCCTTTAATCCAAAGGGGCCTGCGGAGAAAACTCCCCGCAAGCCCGTAAAGACTTACTTAGACTTTTTGTCGTCGTCGTTGACTTCTTCAAAGTCAGCATCAACAACATCGTCTACTGGCTTTTGAACGTCGCCATCATCTTCGCCTTCGTCTGCACCTTCGCCTTCTTGCGCAGCTGCATACATGGCTTCACCCAGCTTCATGGATGCTTCCATAAGGGTCTGAGTTTTAGCTTTGATGTCTTCCAGATCGTCGCCGTCAAGCGATTCTTTCAAGGCAGCCAAAGCAGTTTCAATAGCGGTTTTCTCTTCTTCACTCACCTTGTCGCCATAGTCTTTCAGAGACTTTTCGGTGGAGTGGAACAGAGCTTCACCCTGGTTTTTGGCTTCAACCAGCTCTTTACGCTTCTTGTCATCTTCAGCGTGAGCTTCAGCATCCTGAACCATCTTTTCGATGTCATCATCGGAAAGACCGCCAGATGCCTGAATGCGGATCTGCTGTTCTTTGCCTGTGCCCTTATCCTTCGCGGATACGTTCACGATGCCGTTGGCGTCGATGTCGAACGTTACCTCAACCTGAGGAACACCGCGCGGTGCTGGTGGAATACCAACCAGATCGAACTGACCGAGGATCTTGTTGTCCGCAGCCATCTCGCGCTCACCTTGGAACACACGAATGGTCACAGCAGTCTGGTTGTCCTCAGCAGTTGAGAAGACCTGACTTTTCTTCGTTGGGATCGTTGTATTGCGGTCGATCAGGCGTGTGAACACACCGCCAAGTGTTTCGATACCCAAGGACAAAGGTGTAACATCAAGAAGCAGAACGTCTTTAACGTCGCCTTGCAGAACACCAGCCTGAATTGCTGCACCCATGGCAACAACTTCGTCAGGGTTCACACCTTTGTGTGGCTCCTTGCCGAAGAACTGCTTAACAACTTCCTGAACTTTCGGCATACGGGTCATACCACCGACGAGAACAACTTCGTCAATTTCACCCGCGGCCAAACCAGCGTCTTTCAGTGCAGCTTTCATCGGAGCAACGGTGCGCTGAACCAGCTTTTCAACCAGCTGTTCGAACTTGGCACGTGTCAGCTTCAAGGTAAGGTGCTTAGGACCGGAAGCGTCTGCAGTGATGAACGGCAGGTTGATTTCGGTCTGGGACGCAGAAGACAGCTCGATTTTTGCTTTTTCAGCAGCTTCTTTCAGGCGCTGCAGAGCCAGCTTGTCGGTTTTAAGGTCAATGCCCTGCTCTTTTTTGAATTCAGTAGCAAGGTAGTCAACCAAGTGCATGTCGAAGTCTTCACCACCGAGGAAGGTGTCACCGTTTGTGGACTTAACTTCGAATACGCCATCGCCGATTTCAAGAATGGAAACATCGAATGTACCACCACCAAGGTCGTATACAGCGATTGTTTTACCATCGTTCTTGTCCATGCCGTAGGCAAGGGCAGCGGCGGTTGGCTCGTTGATGATACGCAGAACTTCAAGGCCAGCGATCTTACCGGCATCTTTTGTTGCCTGACGCTGAGCATCGTTGAAGTATGCAGGAACTGTAATAACAGCCTGAGAAACACCTTCACCAAGGTATGCTTCAGCTGTTTCTTTCATCTTTTGCAAAATGAAAGCGGAAACCTGTGACGGGGAGTATTTCTCACCCTCAGCTTCAACCCATGCATCGCCGTTGTCGGCTTTAACGATTTCGTATGGGACAAGCTTTTTGTCTTTAGCAACGGTTGGGTCATCAAACCGGCGACCAATCAAGCGCTTTACAGCAAACAATGTGTCGGTTGGGTTTGTAACAGCCTGACGTTTAGCTGGCTGACCAACGAGTTTCTCACCGTCATCAGAAAACGCAACCATGGAAGGTGTTGTGCGTGCACCTTCGGAATTTTCAATTACTTTAGCTTCTTTACCGTCCATGACGGAAACGCACGAATTTGTCGTGCCGAGGTCGATACCGATGACCTTTGCCATATTACTCTCTCCTTTCGGCAGACCGACCGAACCCTAACGGCGTTCGGACAAAGCTAAACTTTTCATTCAGCCGGTCCCCATAGTGGTTGTTGTGCGAGCTTGTGCAAAGCATAAACGCAATGTTCAAAAGGCTATATAAGAAGGCTCTTTTAGCCCTGCAAGACATGAAAGCTTATATATCGGCCTAAGAATTAATTCGGCGTCTCACTTATCCCGCTTTTCCAGTATTTTCTTTGGATAACTAACCTTTTGCTACTCAATATTTTGCAGGTACTCCGGCAACAGCTGTGTGAATGGAACCGAATATCCCCCTTCTTGCATAACCCGAACATGCTCATGGGAAAGCAAACGAGGGGAATCGACACCGCAAGATCGGGCGATCATCTCCACCTCATGACGGATCTGCTCACAGTAGTTCATCACTCTCACACTTTTTTCCTCAGGATCAAGCCCAGCCTGAAGAGCTTTATCATGGGTTGTTATGCCCGTTGGACACGTATTCTTGTTGCACTTGAGGGCTTGAATACAACCAAGCGCAAACATAAATCCACGAGCTGAAACTGCATAATCCGCACCTGCGCAAAGCGACAAGGCAACGTTCGTAGGTGTAACCAACTTCCCCGATGCGATCAATCGAGTGCGATCTCGCAGGCCATGTCGCTTCAAAATCGTATCAACCAGCGGAATTGACTCTCGAATAGTCAGCCCCACATTGTCCATCAAAGGCATAGGCGCCGCCCCTGTCCCTCCATCAGCCGAATCAAGTGTTATAAAGTCAGGAGCGAACTTCTCGCCTCTACGGTTGATCTCCAGACAAAGGTCATCAATCCAACCAGCAGATCCAATTACTGTTTTGAAACCCACTGGCTTTTGGGTCAACTGCCGGACCATTTCAATAAAATCCAACAGTTCGGCAACAGAGCTGATTTCGGGGTGACGGTTCGGAGAACGGGAAGACTGCCCCACTTCAATGCCTCTGATCCGGGCAATGTCTTCTGTCACCTTCTCACCCGGCAACATTCCTCCTTTGCCCGGTTTCGCCCCTTGCGACAGCTTGACCTCGATCATTTTCACTTGCGGGTAGGCGGCGATCTTTTTTAGTTTTTCCGGGTCTAATGTGCCATCAGCGTTTCGCACACCATACTTTGCCGTTCCAATTTGAAAAATAATATCTGCGCCCCCTTCAAGGTGATAGGGCGACAGCCCCCCTTCTCCCGTATTCATCCAGCATCCTGCCATTTTCGCACCTTTTGAAAGCGCAAGAACCGCAGGCTTTGAAATTGCGCCGTAACTCATTCCGGAGATATTGAAAAAGCTGGTCGGAGTGAAACTGTGTTCCACATGAGGGCCAATTGTCAGCGGAGCGGCTTTTTCTATTTCCTCATCCATTTTGGCAAACGGGCAGTTTACAAAAATGGCCGTACCGGGCGTGAAGAGATTTTTAGTGGAGCCGAAAGCCAACGTGTTGTCTTTACGCTCCGCAGCATGATTTGCCCAGTTTCTCTCGGCCCTGTTAAAGGGCATTTCCTGACGGTCCATTGCAAAAAAGTACTGCCTGAAGAACTCCCCAAGGTACTCGAACAGGGAGCGAAAGCGCCCGACAACCGGAAAGTTGTGCCGAATTGCATCTACATGTTGCCTGCGATCAATAATATACATGACAATTATGGAACCAACCAAAACCACCAGGAGCAAAGCAAATGCTGCGGCAAAAAGATTGAGGACAGCAATTAAAACAGGTGGCAGCAGATGCATGGTATTCTCCCGTAGGCTAACATCCCCGTCCGATATTACCCGCACCTGTGAAAGCAGGTCGTGTTATTTCCTGAGGAAATGCAAACACTTTAAAATCTGTTCATTCACTTACTAAAGCATTTCGCTGAAGGAAGGTTTAAATGCAGCTACCTGAAGGGCTTCGCTATTTGCCCGATTACTTCAATAGCGAGGAACAAAAGGGGCTTGTAGAAAGGCTGCGGCAGGTCACGACCCAAGCTCCCCTTTTCCAGCCCCTCATGCCCCAAACAGGGAAACCCTTTTCAGTCAGAATGACCAATTGTGGCCCTTTGGGCTGGGTTTCCGACAGGGCGGGCTATCGCTATCAAAATAGGCATCCAGTCACAAATAAACCTTGGCCAGACATTCCCGAAATGCTGCTAAGACTTTGGAAAGAAACTGCCCAATACCCAGCACTGCCAGAGGCCTGCCTTATTAATTTTTATGGCGCAGATGCCAAAATGGGGATGCATAGGGATAGCGATGAGGCAGACCTTACAGCACCGGTTGTATCTGTAAGTCTTGGAGATACCGCCGTGTTTCGTATTGGCGGAGAAAATAGAAGAGATGCGACGCGCTCATTCAAACTCAGGTCAGGTGACGTTGTCATTCTTGGAGGAAAATCACGCAACTGCTATCACGGCATAGATCACGTTATCACCGGAACGTCTAGACTTTTGAAAAATAGCGGACGCATTAACACAACTCTTCGCCGTGTCACTTAGTCCTGATTAAGCTTCTTCCAGCGTTTTTTGGGAGATAAATCCTTTAATGCCGCTTGCGACATACCCCAGACCACGCTCAACCAATCCATCCCGAACACTTTGATCTTTAAAGGTCTCATCAGAGTTTCCTGTAATGGTGTACAAGATTTCAACCGCAGAGCTGTGCATCAGGAAGATCATAAATTTGAGTTCGCTCTCACTCAAATGAGCATTGTTGGCAGCACTTGTTATGGCGCGGGCCATGCGGCGAACCATTAAGGGAGTTTCCCAGCCGTGCGTAAGCTTCTGCCCGACTTCCGGATCAGACATAACCTGACGAACCAGCACGATAAAAGGAACCATTTTTCCGGTTTCACGAGAAATACCGTGGACGATGAGCGGCTCAATAAAGGCGCGGGTTATCTCTTCGATGCTTGGGCTGCGCCCGCCAACTTCCAGCGCATCGAGCCTCTGCATTCTCATATCGTCGATTTCGGAAAGCCTGCGAAGAATAACAGCCCGGACAAGGTCTTCTTTACTGCCGAAATGATAGTTTACAGCGGCAACATTTGCGCCTGCCATTTCGGTAATCATGCGTACAGAAGTTGATCCCAATCCATTCTCTGCCAGAAGGCTCTCCGCGCTATCAAGCAGCCGCCCACGGGTTCCCAATTCAGAGCTATCGGTCACGTTATTCTCTCCAAGCACAATGAATATTAACGACTACTTGCAATACCCCTAGGGCATATAAGCGTTCTTATTCATACCACGATTGCTTTAGTTTTTATCCGCTTACAATTTATTAATAATAAATAGTGAAACGAACAATTACCCTAAGAAAACTTGGTGTTCAACCTAAAGAATACAAAGTCGCGATCAACTAAACTTGATTCAGAGAAAAACCTGTTATCTTAAAATTACGTTTGAAACCTCGTTATATATTAAACACTGATTCTATTGGTAAATATTCCCTAGATTAGCTGGCTAAATGCTATACTGGCAAGACTTAAAGCGATAACCCAAAGGGCAACTCGGCCAGAGCGGCCATACTTTGCTTCCGCCTGTCCGATGGCCTCGGCTGTTTCGCGGTCAAACTTCAAACCGTTCTCGGCCATCAACTCAAGTTCTCTTGAAAGTTTGCCAGCACGCTCTGCCAGAAGAGGCATACTCACAGCCATCTTGCCCAGCACCCCAACACCGGACGCAAGGTCAGAAATACGGCCAACTGGACCCAAGTTCTGCTCAATCCAGCTGCGGATCACAGGGTCCGCCGTTTTCCACATATCTAGATATGGGTTGAGAGAGCGCGCAACACCTTCAACCACCACCATGTTTTTTTGCAGCATAATAAGCTGGGGTTGCGTGTGCATATCAAACATCTCGGTGACTTCGAAAAGTTGCGTCAAAAGACGCGCCATCGAAATTTCACTGGCATCATGCCCGTGAATGGGCTCACCGATAGCCCTGATTGCCTGTGCAAAGATGTCAACGTCCTGATCTGCAGGCACATAACCGGCTTCAAAGTGAACCTCGGCAACCCGCCGATAATTTCGGGAGATAAAGCCATAGAGGATTTCAGCAAGGAAACGGCGTTCTGCCAGATGAAGCCGGCCAGTGATGCCCATGTCCACCGCGACAATGGTTCCATCATCTTCAACAAACAGGTTGCCCTGATGCATGTCCGCATGGAAAAATCCATCGCGCACCGCATGGCGCAGGAAGTTCTGGATCACGCGGTCCCCAAGGTCTGCCAAATCATGTCCGGCATCTTTGATCGCCTGCGTGTTGGAAAGCTTGATCGCCTCAATCCATTCCATGGTCAAAACAGAGCGGGACATGCGCTTCCAGTCCACGGTTGGAACACGGAACTTTTCATCATTGGCGCAGTTGTCACCCATTTCCGACAGGGCTGCGGCTTCCATCCGCAAATCCATCTCCATGGTGACCGAGTATTCCAGTGTCTGAACCACGGCGACGGGACGCAAGCGGCGACTGGCGGGGCTAAAGCGCTCTGCAAGCCGCGCCACCAGATAGAAGCTTTGCAAGTCCTGCTTGAAACGGCGCTCTACACCGGGACGAAGTACCTTAACGGCAACCTTGTGCCGTTCTCCATCTCGGTCAATCACATAAGCTGGGTGTACCTGCGCAATAGATGCAGCTGCCACTGGCTCGCAAAATTCGTCAAACAGGTCTTCCACCTGAACACCGAATTGCGTTTCAATGATTTTCCGCGAATGCTTGGTGTCAAATGCAGGAACATTATCTTGCAAGGCTGAGAGTTCTTTTGCAGCAACTTTGCCAACCACATCCGGTCTTGTCGCCAGAAACTGGCCAAGCTTAACATAGGACGGCCCCAGTTGATTGAGAGCATCGGTCAACCGTGCGGCAGCAGCTTTTTGTTCTACTCCGCGCCGTTCCACCAAACGCCCAAGACGAATGGCCAGACGCGGACCAGGAGGAAGGTCCGGCAAGGACACCAGCCCAAACACCCCTTCACGCGCAAGAACGTAACCAGCTTTCACAAGCCGCATTAACGGCAGAATCGATGCAAACATATCTCTTTAAAACTTCCAACCGGAATGGAGGGCAGCAATGCCACCAGTATAATTTCGAAAGGTCACGCGTTCAAATCCGGCTTTCCTAATCATATGAGCGAACCGCTCCTGATTTGGGAACTTACGGATAGACTCAACAAGGTATTGGTAAGGGTCCCCATCGCCGGTAACCGCTTTCCCGATCGGCGGGATGGCATGGAACGAGAACAGGTCGTAGACTTTATCGAGAGCTGGAACATCAACCTGCGAGAACTCCAGACACATGAAACGCCCACCACGCTTCAAGACCCGATGTGCCTCTTCCAAAGCACGTTGAATGCGCGGAACATTGCGGATTCCAAAGGCAATTGTATAGGCATCAAAATACCCATCCGGAAAAGGCAGATCCTCGGCATTGCCCTGTACGAACTCAATGGACTGGTCAAGTTTGGCTTTTGCGGCGCGGTCTTTCCCGACCCCCAACATGGATCCATTAATGTCACAAACCGTCGATTTCGCAGCATAATCCGACTTTTGAACAACGCGCGTTGCAATATCGCCCGTCCCTCCGGCCACATCCAGATGCTTCCACTCGCGCTCTTTGCGCTTGGGCGGGTTCAGGTTGGAGACCATGGCGTCTTTCCAGAGCCGGTGCATGCCTCCAGACATGAGATCGTTCATCAAATCATAGCGCGAGGCAACCTTGTGGAACACATCATCCACCAGCTCCTGCTTCTGCCCTTTTTGAACAGTTTGAAATCCGAAGCTGGTTGCCATCTCCGCAGGATCAGTTACAGATCCGCGCTGGTTCGGGGAGGTTTCAGGTGTCATATCAAAAAATCACTCCAATTCGCCGCGGAACATAGTACAGCTTGAAGCAAAGCGCTATCTTTACCATGCCTATTCACAGGACCTACCACACTTTTTAACCGGACAATCCATGCCAGAGCTACCAGAAGTAGAAACAGTCAAAACAGGCCTAGCACCTTATTTCGAGAATGCAACCTTTAGCGAAGTTGAAGTCCGCCGTCCCAACCTCAGATTTCCCTTCCCTGAAAACTTCAGAGAAAACATTCTGGGCAAGCAGGTCACAAATATGGGGCGCCGCTCCAAGTACCTGCTGGTTGACCTGAGCAGCGGTGATGTGCTGGTGATGCATCTGGGTATGTCCGGCTCCTTCCGTATCATTGAGCTGGACAGCTCTGGAAAACCTGTGAATGACGCGGATGAGCACAGCAAACTGCCACAGCATGACCATGTGGTCTTTCACCTTACCCCTGTGAAAGCGGGTCAAGGAACGCCTGCCAAGGTGATCTACAACGATCCGCGCCGGTTCGGCTTCATGACCCTCATTCCACGGGAAGCTTTGGAGACCCACGCACTTTTCGCCAAGATGGGCATTGAGCCCCTTGGAAACCAGCTGAGCGGCCCGTTCCTGCAATCCCTGTTCTCTGGCAAAAAGTCCAACCTGAAGTCCAGCCTGCTTAACCAGCAACTCATTGCAGGGCTGGGAAATATCTATGTTTGCGAGGCTTTATGGCGTTCCAAACTGGACCCGCAGCGCGCCTCTTCCACTGTGGCTGACAATGCGGAGCAAGCGGAAGTTCTTGTCGCCAATATTCGCGCGGTGCTGCAAGACGCCATTGCCGCAGGCGGATCCACATTGAAGGACCATGTGCAGGCAGACGGCTCTTTGGGATACTTCCAGCATAGCTTTGCCGTCTACGGCAGAGAAGGCGAAGCCTGCCGAACAGAGGGCTGCACGGGCCAAGTGGCGCGCATTGTCCAGTCAGGACGCTCAACTTTCTACTGTCCTGAGTGCCAGCACTAAAAGCCGTTTAGATCCTGTAAACTTTGGCGAAGGGCTGGGGCGCAAGATGGGCTGTTTTCGCCTACCCTCCCTTGGCACAAATGTATTTTTAGCCTATTGCAACCCCTAGCTCATACAAATTGGCGTAAGGTGCTTTCATAAAACCTGAAGCGCCAACATAACCACGACAAGACTGCGGAGAACAGCAAAATGACCCAAGCAGATATCGGTCTCATTGGACTTGGCGTAATGGGCGCCAACCTTGCTTTGAACATCGCCGATAACGGCTACAAGGTTGCTGTTTTTAACCGGACTCCAGACCAGACCGACGCACTCATCAAGAATGCGGCCCACTTGCGGGACCAGTTCATCCCTTGCTACTCGCTGGAAGAGCTGACAGCGGCCATTAAGGCCCCACGCCCGATTATCATGATGATCCCAGCCGGTGACCCGGTCGACCAGCAAATTGCAGCGCTTACCCCTTGGCTGGGGGAAGGCGATTTCATGATTGATGCGGGAAACAGCTCGTTCCACGACACCAACCGCCGCTATCAAGAGCTGGCGGACACTCCCTTCACATTTGTTGGCATGGGCGTTTCGGGCGGCGCAGAAGGCGCCCGCCACGGCCCTTCCATTATGGTCGGTGCCTCACCAGAAGCATACGCACGCATTGAACCCATTCTCAAGGCCATTGCTGCAAAGCATAACGGCGAGCCTTGCTGTGCCTTGATGGGACCGGAAGGGGCTGGCCACTTTGTTAAAACACTGCACAACGGCATTGAATACGCCGACATGCAGATGATCGCCGAAATCCATGAGGTTCTGAGTAAAACCCTTGGTCTGTCCATCAAGGAGCAGGCGGAGGTCTTTGCCAAGTGGAATGAAGGCCCCCTCGCCTCCTACCTCGTTGAGATTACGGCAAATGTTATGGGCGTGGTGGACGAAGAGAGCGGTAAGCCAATTCTGGATGTTATTCTGGACACTGCTGGTCAAAAGGGCACTGGCCGCTGGTCGGCTGTTGAAGCCCATATGCTTGGCGTTCCCGCCACGGGCATTGACGCAGCCGTTGCCGCCCGGTGCATTTCATCGCAGCGGGCTTTGCGTCAGGAGATCGCCAAGGTTTACCCTGCAACCGACAAACCGCTCACTTGGGAAGAAAAGCAGACGGGCATCAAGGCCTGCGAGAACGCCATGATCGCCGGTAAAATCGCCGCCTATGCGGAAGGTTTTGATGTGCTAACTGCCGGTTCCAAAGAATACGGCTGGAGCCTGCCACTGGGAGACATCGCCCGCATCTGGCGCGAAGGCTGTATCATTCGCTCCCGTTTCCTCGATGAGATTGCCAGCGCATACGATGAAAACCCAGAGCTGAAGTCGCTTTATCTGGCCCCGAGCATTGCTGCACGCATGAAAGAGGCGGTGCCATATCTGCGTGAGATGCTCGCAAAGGCTATTTTAAGCGGCATTCCTGTTCCAGCGCTTTCCTCCGCTCTTGGCTCTTTCGATTTGTCTAGGCAGAAAAGAACTGCTGCCTATGTCATCCAAGGCCAGCGCGATTTCTTTGGCCAGCATGGTTTTGAAAGAACGGACAAGGAAGGCTCTGGCTTCCACGGCCCTTGGCCTGCAGGCGGGGCCTAACCACCTGCTTGAAATGATATTTTGGGGCTGCACACTTGCAGCCCCATTTCCAAGAACTTAAGATAACAAGATTGTAACCAACACACGCTCACAGTTTAGGACCTCACGTGACATTAACATCCCCCAATGGCGCGGAGATTTACCGCCTCCTGATTAAAGCCATCGAGACACGTGAGCTGAAACCGGGCAACCGCCTTCGTGAAGCTGAACTGGCTGAAAAATTCGGCGTCAGCCGCACGCCTATCCGTGAAGGTCTAAAGCGTCTGGAAGCGCAAGGGCTTGCCATTCACGAGCCCAACCGCGGTATGGTGATCCCTTCCCTTGACCATAACCAGATCAGCGAACTCTACTTCCTGCGCGAAGTGCTGGAAGGTACCGCCGGACGCCTTGCCGCGCAGCACGCGTCAAACGCAGAAATTGAAATCCTGCAGGAACTGGTGGAAGAGGACCGGGCGAATCTGGCCGATGCGGAAAAGCTCATCAAGACCAACCGTGAATTCCACCGCCGCTTCTATCTTGCCTCCCATAACCGCTATCTTGTTGAGCAAATCGATCATATGCGCCTCTCCCTGTTGCTGCTGGCAGGCACAACCTTGACCGATGACGACCGCAGACGCCACGCCATCGAAGAGCACGCGGAGATTGTTGATGCCATCAGCAAGCGAGATTGTGAGCGCGCCGACAAAGCAGCCCGTCAGCATATTGCCGAAGCCCACAAAGCAAGATTAAAATTCTTCACTCAGCTCTGAACCCCTCTACGCTATTACAAAGAGAGGCTTGGGAAAAGGGGCGGATTGCGACTGGCACCCCTATATTTTTTGCCAAAAGCGGCATGGTTCACAGTATACCAAAAGATAATATAAGCTACATGCCCACAATAGTTACTTGAAGCCTCTAACTTGGGCATTAAATTCGCAAAATGATGTAAATTTGCCCAAGCAATTATAAGTATAACCTAAAATTTATATTAAAATAAATCATCATGCAAACGAGCTATAAGGTCAAACTTAAGTATAGCATACTGCAAAGGTGATCCTATTCATGATAGAAACCCTTATTTCAAACCATACGGATGATAGAGAGTTAACCAGCCTTCTTGGAACGATGGGACGGCAGCGGATGCTGTCACAGCGCATTGGCCTGTTACTCTTGAACTATCTTCTAAAAACAAGCAGTAAAGCCGATCCGGAAACAGACCTGCTGACCTCCTTGGACAAGGCCCTACAAGACTTCCAAGAGGCCCATGAGTTGTTACTGCACGGCGACAAAAGCCGGAACCTGCCTGCAATGGTCGTCGGACGGGTTAAAGAGACGCTGTATGGCAAGCGATGCAGCATTCAGGTCATTGATGAATTTATGCAGCAAACCCGAGACATTCTGGAGATCTTGAGAAAAGACGAAGTGCCCGAGCCGCAGGAGCTAGAACACTTTACAAGCTTTATTCTTTCTGAGGTTCTGGAAGAACTTCAAGCTGTTGTGATTGCTTTGGAAAAGGAGATTCAGGACTTCATGGGACAGAACCAGCATGAAGCCCAAAAAGAAAAGGAAAAGCTGGCACACGCTATTTCCAAAATACAAAAGGCTTCAAACTATTCCCGTATGGTTGCTCTTAATGCTCGAATTTCGGCTCATAGAGCAGGCAAATATGGAAGCGAGTTTGGGAAGCTCACAGAAGAAATGAAGGGGATATCGGATTCAATTACCGAAAACTCCGCGCACATTCTACAACATTTGCAGGTAAAATAGCGAAAGGCTTGAGCCTTTGCCTTTGGTGAAGAAACCCTTAAAAACTCCCCAAACTTTTGGGCTAGATACGCACCTTACATCAACTTGGTTCCCTTAGGCTAAAGCTGACACCATTCAAAACCACCGATGTAGCAAACATGATTACCTTGGAAAATGACCGGCAAGACAAACCACCCATTTTGGCGGGCAGTTTGATCCTCATAATCATCAGCCTTTTAGTTATAGGGGTAACGTGGAGCGCCTATGCAAAACTGGATGAGGTAACCCGCGGCGAGGGAAAGGTAATCCCTGCTGGTAGGACACAAATCATACAAGCCTCAGAAACAGGGAATATTGCGGAAATCTTCGTAAAAATCGGGCAGAGCGTGAAGAAAGGGGACCTTCTTTTTCGCCTTGATGATACACATAATTCAGCCGCCCTTGGCGAGCTGACAGCAAGAAGCCGCGCATTACGCGCCCAAATTGCCCGCTTGCGTTTAGAGGCATCTGGAAATGTTGCTGAGAGCAACTTTCAATGCCCTAAGGACATCACACAAATGGCCTCACAAATATGCCAGAATGAACTTCGGCTATTTAGAAGCAAACAGGCAACCATAAAACGGCAGCTTCAAACCATAGACCAAAGGCAAATACAATCCCAAAGTGAACGGCAGGAGGTAGAGTTAAACCTTGTCGGTCTGGATGAGAGCCTCAGCATCGCTCAAGAGGAAATCAAAATGCTGGAGCCTTTGGTGAGGAGACAAATAGCCCCGCGCACCGATCTTCTGCGCGTTCAAAGAGAAGTTGCCGACCTTAAACGCCAAAAGGCTACGGGTACGGAAAGCCTCTTCCGGCTTGCTTCTGAACAGGCCGAACTGGAATCGCAAAAAGAAGAAATTAAAACGCAAGAACACGAAGATATCTTGAATGAACTGACCGAGCGTATCGCAGAACTGTCTGTTATAACTGAGAGTATTCGGGCGGCCCGCCGGAAGCTTGCTCAAACCGATACATTTTCACCTGTCGACGGTGTCGTTAATAAAATTGAAGTCAATACAGGTGGAGCTTTTGTAACCGCTGGCACAGAAGTTATGGATATTGTTCCCAACGGGGAGAGCTTGTTGTTCGAAGCCGAATTAAACCCCAAGGATATCGCTTTCATTCGTTCCGGCCAGCCAGCTGTCATCAAAATTTCTGCCTACGACTTTGCCACTTATGGTGGTCTGGACGGGCAGGTAGCCCACGTTTCAGCAGACGCGCATCAGGACGAGGAAACCGGAGAAACCTATTACTCCGTGATCATTCAATCCAAAGATTCCTATATCGAGCTGAATGGCAAAAGGTACCCACTCATGCCGGGCATGATGGGGCAGGTCGATATCCTGACAGGTGAAAAATCCATTCTCTCTTATCTTCTGGAACCGATCATCACAGCAAAAGATCAGGCACTACGGGAACGCTAGAGTCAGGACCCATACTGAAAAGTGTTCGCTCCTAATAATTCTGGGACAGCTCAAGTGAGTTCCTATCTTCCACTCGAGCTGCTCAAATATGTTTTGGATTTATTTGCTTACATAAAATTTTTGAACAACAGTGAGGAGTTGCTTCTTCAAATCTTCATTGCGCAAATTTCCAGCTTCCATATCAAAGTTGTCGTAGAAACTTGGTATGGACAGGCTCCCTTTCAAGTCCACACCGAAAAAGGGAGCAGAGCCGGTTGCAGCTTGCAACACACTGGAGGCGCCGCCGGGGCCTGGGGACGTGGACAGATAAACACTAGGCTTATCTTGGAAAACCCTCTGATCGATGCGAGAGACCCAGTCAAACAAGTTTTTATAGGCAGCGGAATAAGAGCCATTGTGTTCTGCAAAGGAAACGACGACAGCATCTGCCTCTTTGATTTTCCCTAGGAAAGCTTTGGCAAGCTCTGGCTGCCCCAGTTCTTTTTCTCTGTCTTCACTAAAAATTGGAAGTTCAAAGTCATTGAGATCGAGAACCTCAGTTTGTGCGCCTTCTACTAAAGAGGCTGCATAGGTTGCCAGTGCTTTATTAATGGACGTTGTGCTGTTGCTAGCGCCAAATGCGACGATTTTCATGGGTCTTCTCCGCGATATTAATTCTTAGGAATTTGCAGTGAACTGGATGACAACCAAGCCAAAGCCATCTTGAGAGGAGATTTCCAAAGCCTCTCCTTCGATCAAGTCGCCAGCTTTAACGTTTTGGCCGTTGGCGCGTGCTGTTCCTTCTGTGATCAACACAATGAAAGGGTTCTCTAGCCTAAGAATTTCATTTTCGCTCAAGTATCCGACTTTACAAGTCATTGTATTATCGAATGTTTCTGAGCTGTTACCACCTAAGACCGTGGTCAACTTGTTCTTATCAAGTTTGAAATCCTGATAGGCTGGTGTAAGGCCTTTCTTTGGTGGGTTAAACCACATCTGGACAAGGTCTGCGGGCTCACCGTTCAGGCTAAATTCCGCGTGCTCGATACCTGTTCCAGCCCGCTGGACCTGAATGCCGGGGCCGGTGATTGTTGTCCCGTGCCCCATGGACCCCTCATGCCCCACTGCGCCTTTGGGAATAAAGCTCACAATGTCCACATCGGCATGTGGATGCATGGGCGCGCCATCATCTGCTTTAAAATATCCGTTTGCAAGATAGATGAAATCACCAAGCCCATGACTGATATCGGTTCTATTTTTCGCGGAAGCCCAAAGGTTCGGGTTCATGACCATTCTTGTTTCAACGATTCCGGCAAAGCCGCCCAAGGGTAGATCTTCCCGATGAATAATGCGAATTTCACTCGTGTTCATAACCACTTCCCTCATTCGTGATGTTTGACTTGAAGTGAACCTACCGAGAATTATCATCGATTAATAATATTGTTTTTTCACTATAACGATCTAAAAAATAGATCATTTATGATACGGCTGGTTTGCAGCATGCGGCTTGCTGCGCTTTTGATAGGTTATGAAACAATAAGGGATGTTCTTTTTACGGGTTTTCCTCGAAGGGAGGAAGAACTCAATATACTGATCTGTAACAGTTTTTTAATCCTGTTACTGTCATAGCCACGACTTGAGGTCTGGACCTTAGCAACAGGTAAATCTAGCAGAATCGCTTCTGCTCCCCTGCAATCACTAGTTTGCACGGTTGTCAGATAAAGCGTGAGCGGACGGCCTGCTCCATCACCAACGTCGTACAGCTTTGTGTTTATTCCGCCTATGACGCGACCGACCCGACCTCCGCAGCAGCCTCTTCGACTCAGCACGAGGGCCCGTACTCCATAATTGCTGAAGGCACAGAAAAAGCATAGGGCAAGCGTATCAGCGAAAAATGGAGCCGGCTTTCGATTAAAGATACGTACCTAAGGGCGCTTACTCGGGCTTGTTTTCATCCGCATCAGGAGAGGTATCCAGACCTTCATCCCCATCGGCAGGTGTCCCCTCCTCCTGATTTTCAGTTAACTGTTGCCTACCCTTAAGTTTTTCAGCGCGCTCTGCCAAGGCACGTAATACCTCACTCTTTGGTCCATCAGCGATTAGCCGGCCTGCCTCCAGAATAATCAAACGGTCCACCAACACAAGCATTGCTTGCCTGTGAGTTGCCAGAACCAGCGTTTGTTCCGGCCAGATCGCTTCTTTCAAGTGCTTGATCAAAACACGCTCAGAAGCAAGATCCAGTGCGCTGGAAGGTTCATCGAGAAATAAAATCGGCGGTGACATCAAGAACACGCGGGCCAAGGCAATTGACTGAATTTGGCCACTGGACAGAAAAGAGCCACGCTCGCCAACCGGCATGTCATAACCCAAGGGGTGTCGCGCGGCAAAGCTATCGACCCCGGCCATACGGCAGGCAAACAAAATTTCATCATCACTTGCCCCGGGCTTAGCCACCAGAACATTTTCCTTGAGGGAGCCGCGAAAGAGATCTGTTTCCTGCACAACCAGCCCAACAGCCTTGCGAACCTCATAGGGGTGATATTGCCTGATATCCACGCTATCTATCAAAACCTCGCCGGAAATCGGAGAATATAACCCCGAAGCCAGACGGGCTATGGTGGTTTTACCTGAACCGATTGGTCCCAGAATTCCAACCTTCTCTCCCGCTTTGATATGAAATGAAATATTGCTCAGAACATTTTTCTCAACGGCCGGATATTGAAAACCAACATCTCGAAACTCCAGTTCTCCATCCAGAACAATGCGGTTCACATAATCCTTAACACCAGTTCGCTCATCAGGTTGGGACATAAGGCTGCTTAGAGTTTTCAATGCGGAGATGGCATAGCGCGCCCGTGTCATGACCATTGTAATCTGGGTAAGAGGAGCAACTGCACGCCCTGAAAGCATGACAACTGCGATGATAACTCCCATGGTGATCTTGTTTTCCGCAAACAAATAAACACCACTGACAACCACCCAGACAGTCACCATCTGCTGCAGAAACTGGGCCAGCGTTATCGCCAGATTGCTGTAGGCCTTCACCTGAGCCTGCGTCCGGCTGCCTTCTGCAATAAAGCGCTCCCACTTTGCTAAAAAGTAGCCTTCGGCACGCAAGCTTTTCACTGTTTCCATTGCATTGACGCTCTCAACCAGAAGCCCATGCCGCTGCGCCGTATCTGTTTGAGCGCGTTCCAGATAACGGGAAACAATGGTTTGCAGGATAAATGAAGAGACAATCACCAAAACCACTGCGATTGCAGGAACAACAACCATCCAGCTACCTAGAAAATATATGACCAACAAAAAGAGGAATAAAAAGAAGACATCTACAATCAACGACAGGGTACTGGAGGTGAAAAACTCGCGAATATACTCATACTGGGAAACGTGGTTGGCAAAAACTCCGGTAGATTCGGGGCGCTCCTGCAGCCGGATATTCAAAACCTTCTCAAAAAGTGCCGTGGAAATATGGTGATCCAGCCGTCGCCCAACATAATCGATAAGTGAAGCCCGCGAGACTTTTAGCAGGAAGTCAAAGATAAACGCCAATGACAGGCCGATGGCCAAAACCCAAAGGCTGGCAATGGCCTCATTTGGCAAGACCCGATCATAGACATTCATCACAAACAGGGGAGAAGCCAATGCCAGAATATTGATAAAGCACGCAGCAAGGATCACCTGCACCATACTTTTCCAGTAGGCCATCAAAGGTTCCCAGAACCAGTCATCCTCCTTCTTCTGTTGTTTGCCTGCTGCTCCCTTAAGCCTTTTGTCCTGCGGGGCGGTAAATATAATAATCCAACCTCCATAATCAGCTTCCAAATCAGTTTCAGCTATGACGGTGGGTTCGCTTTCTCCGGGGATCTGGACATCAAATAGCCCTTCTGCCTCTCTTCCCAGAAGCACCACAGGCCCCAACTTCTTCAAGTAAATGATAAGAGGCAGGGTAAAGGGACCAAGCTTGGAGAGTTTCCCCGTTTTCACCGAAGCTTCCAGCTCGATCCGTTTGGCTGAGCGAACAATCAGCTCTGGCGTAAATTGTTCATGGTCGTGAGGAAGGCCGGCGGTGAGGACTGTGAGTGAGGTTGGGCGATTAAATTGGGTCGCAACCACTTGCAGGCATGAGACGAGAGGATCCGGATGGTCCTCGCTGATATCACCATGACGGAGGTGTAGATCTGTCCTTTGTGGAGGCCTTACCATAGTTAAATACTTCCCCAATATCTTGCGAGAACGGCATTAGCACTCCATTTAGTCTACTCTAAATTAACACCCAAAATATCAATGCGCCCACGATTGGGGTCCTTTCGGACAAGATCCTTAGGTTTAGGTAAAGGAGGAACTTTCGCCTCCACACGCGCGTAAGCTTCCGCTTGGGGTGGATAGGCCGTGCGAACGGCATTTAACAATCTTCCAGTAGCCGCAACGACCTGATAATCAGCAAAAACCGCAGAATAGTTCGCCGAGTGCACAAGCACATTGGTATTAAAGCGCGTATTTTGAGCGTCTAAAAGGTCAAGAAGTGAGCGAAGGCCGATTCTAAACTGTTCCCGATAGGACGTTACAACCTGATTGTTGGCCCGTGCCTGCTCTTTAAGCTTTCTTTCCAGAACCCGCTGTTGTGTGCGGGTTACCCAAGCTGACCGCACAGCTTCTTCCACTTCCCTGACACGTACATCACGAAGCATTTCTGCCTCACCAAGCCGGCGAATTTGTTCCTGTACATCCGCACTATCAATCCCGCCACGGTAGATATTCCAAGTCATTGTCAACCGAACTTGCAGATCCGTTGTGCGCTCATCATCGCCATCAATTTCCTCGCCGGTTCGCGCGCTGCCTTCAACGCCAAGCCTTGGGTAAAAAGGTGATTTCGCCGCCTTCAACTCCGCAGCAACGACATCAACTTCCGCTGCCGCAATTTGAATTTGCGGATTGTGTGTGCGTGCAAGAGCTACGGCCTGAGGTTGGGACGTTGGGATAAAGCTGCCAAGTGTCCCCAATGCAGATACTTTGTTCACCGGTTTGCCCACATACCTTTGCAGGCGTACCAGAGCAAGCGCCCTTCCTTCCTGAGCTTGAATCATGCGGCTTTCTGCGGCCAAAAGCCTCTCAATACCTTGCTCCAGATCAGCACTCGTCAAAGTTCCACTTTTGGTACCTTCGCGTATGTCCCCCAAAATATCTCGATGAAAATCGATGTTCTTTTGTGCCTCGACAATAATTGCCTCTTGTAAAAGAACTTCGATATATTCCCGTGTAACCTGTAGTCCAATAAACTCCGAACGCTCATAGACTCGGAAAGAGGCGCTATCCACGCGGGAGGCTTGCCGTTCAACTTCTGCCGCCCGTCCAAAGCCATCGAAAATGTCCTGACGGACAAAGACCGCAACATCTCTTGGAAACAGAGCGTGCCCATGCTCTCCCAACAATCTCCTTGAATCGTTATCTAGTCTGCGCACACCAACACCAGATTCAACATCAATACTGGGCAGATAAAGCCCTCGAGCTTGTCTGAGTTCAAACTCAGTCGCTTCCCGGTTTTCCTCGGAAGCGAGAATATCCGGTTCTGTGGCAATTGTTTCCTGAATTGCTTCGTGAAGCGTAAGAGCTTGCGCCATATAGAATCCAATATTGCAATAACTACCTATAGCAATAAGAATAAATACCAACAAAAATCTAGATGAATAGATAATATTCATTAGGTTAATATCCAGTCTACGTAGAATTCATATAAACACTAATTAGTATACTTACAAATACTACGCACTTACTCAACATATCAATACAATACATTAACCTAGTCAAATAGGTATCTTTAATATTTAGTAGTAGTTTAAAGAGAAACCCATTTAGAAAACTCTACGCAACAGTCAAAATTAACTATTGTTTTAAACAATGCAAATAACGGGATAGTTTTTAACAATTTCATATTAATTATAAGTATAGTTAATTAAACCTTCCCAAATCTACTTAAAGTAAGTATTCTGGTATGTTTAAAACTAACATAATATAACGGTTAACAAAATGCTCAGCAACACACCATGTTCAATAGACTATACGCGCCTGATAGGCGCAGATGTTGACTTGGAGCAGAAATTTGGCCTGAATCTGAAGAAACAGCCTAAACTCCGCAAAAGTGATACAGTTTATTTCAGCCTGAAGCGGCAAGTTGTCATGGGGGTCATTCCTCCCGGTCAAAGCTTGGGAGAGCAACAGCTTGCATTCGAATTTAATTGCGCCCAAGGAACCATTCGTGAAGCCCTTATTCGTCTAGAGCAAATCGGCTTTGTCATACGTCACGATTATAAGGGAACACAGGTCTCAGAGCTCATTTTGCCAGAAATCCGGCAAATGGTTGCCATTCGAAAACAATTGGAAATGATGGCCACAGGCGTCATTGCCTCCAGATTGAATGATGACGCATACGAGCTTCTTAAAAAAGTTATTGAAGTCATGCATGAAACAGCTCAGGAGGGCGACACCTACACTTGTAGTGACTATGACCGTTTTTTCCATAGGGTTCTTTTTGCAGCATCGGGCTACAATGGTCTTGCTCCAATTCTGGACCGCTGCAACCTGCATATTCATAGGTTCTCTTTTGGAACCCGTGAACGCCCCTTAGACCCCCAGGAGATCTTGGAATTACACAATGACCTTTTGGAAGTCTGCCGGAAAGGAAGTCCTGAACAGGCCTCCAAAGCAGCTTTTGATCACATTGAAGTTCTTATTGATAAATGGGACCCCGACCTTGGGAGACTAGCGCCCACAGAGCCACTTCAGCTAAACGAAAGCGCCTGATCCAATAAAAAATGCCCGAACAAGTATTCTTGTTCGGGCATTTTTAATAGGTTTCGTTATTTCGGCTATACGTCCAGATTTGCCACAGCCAGTGCGTTGGTCTGGATAAAGTCGCGGCGCGGTTCAACTTCATCGCCCATCAGTTTGGTAAAGATATCATCGGCAGCATCTGCCTCTTTTACCCTCACCTGAAGGAGAGAGCGAACATTCGGATCCAGTGTGGTTTCCCAAAGTTGCTCAGGGTTCATTTCCCCCAGACCTTTATAGCGCTGCATGGAAATTCCGCGCCGCCCTTGGGCATAAATAGCGTTCATAAGAGCTTGAGGTCCGCGAATTTCTGCAGATTTATCACGGCGGGAGAAGACACAAGCCTTCTTGAAGACTTCATTGAGGTAGTCAAAATGAGAGTTCAGGCGCCGCGCATCAGCAGAACCCAATAGCGCTGCATCAATAGTCGCCACTTCTTTCACGCCGCGCACAATACGGGTAAAGACCAGATCCCCATCTTCGGTTGCCTCGCCTTCCCAGCCCCGCTCGAATTCATCGGCAAGGATATCAAGACGGCGGGCGATATAAGCCGCTGCTTCTTTCGCCTTTTCCCGATCATGCAAGGTATCAGGGTTCAGAGCTCCGGCGATTGCCGCCTGTTCCACAACACCGCGGTCATAACGGGCGTGCAGACCATCCAGAATAGCTGTTACATCCCGCGCGCTTTCTGCCAACGTACGCAGATCCTCACCAGAACGCATTTCGCCATTGGCGAGCGTAAGCGTGGTTTCATCCAAACCACCCTTAATCAGGTACTCCTGCAGGGCTTGTTCGTCTTTCAAGTACTGCTCGGATTGGCCGCGCTTCACTTTGTAAAGCGGTGGCTGAGCAATATAAACGTAGCCGTTTTCAATCAGCTCCGGCATTTGGCGGAAGAAGAAGGTCAGCAACAGTGTACGAATGTGTGCACCATCCACATCCGCATCGGTCATGATGATGATTTTATGATACCGCAGCTTTTCCGCGTTAAACTCTTCGTTTCCGATCCCTGTTCCCAGAGCGGTAATCAAAGTTCCGATCTCCTGCGAAGAGATCATCTTGTCAAAGCGCGCACGCTCAACGTTCAAAATCTTACCACGCAGTGGCAGCACGGCTTGGTTGCCACGATCACGGCCCTGTTTGGCAGATCCACCCGCTGAATCACCCTCCACTATGAAGAGTTCGGCTTTGGAAGCATCACGCTCCTGACAATCCGCCAGTTTACCGGGCAGCGACGCCACGTCTAGCGCCCCTTTGCGGCGGGTCAATTCCCTCGCCTTACGGGCGGCTTCGCGGGCACTTGCCGCTTCGACAACTTTCGAGACAATGCTCTTGGCTGGAGCCGGATTTTCTTCCAGCCAAGAGGAAAGCGCTTCACTCACAAGGCTCTCAACAACCGGGCGCACCTCGGAAGAAACCAGCTTGTCTTTTGTCTGGGAAGAGAACTTTGGATCTGGAACCTTAACGGAAAGAACACAGCTCAAGCCTTCGCGGCAATCTTCACCTGTCGGGTTTACTTTCTCACGTTTCAGCAAGCCGGAGCTGTCGGCATAGCCGGTAATCTGGCGGGTCAACGCGGCTCTGAGGCCAGCCAAGTGTGTACCACCATCACGCTGCGGGATGTTGTTGGTGAAGCAAAGAACCTGCTCGTGGTAGCTGCTGTTCCACCACATGGCCACTTCAACAGTAATACCGTCTTTTTCGGCGATCATGGTGACCGGATTTTCAATCAACGGATGCTTGGCCCGGTCAAGGTAGCGCACAAACGCTTCCAGACCGCCCTCATAGTAAAGCTCTTCCGTCTTTGGCTCCACACCGCGGTTGTCGGTCAAAATGATACGGGCACCAGAGTTGAGGAACGCAAGTTCACGCAGTCGGTGCTCAAGGGTGTCATAGTCGAAATCGGTTTTTGTGAAGGTCTCGGGAGACGGCATGAAAGTCACTTCCGTACCCGATTTACCCGGCGCATCCCCAACCGCTTTAAGTGGCGCTTCAGCTTCACCGTGGCGGAAACGGATGAAGTGCTCTTTATCGGAGCGGAAAATACGCAGGTCCAGCGTGGTGGAGAGCGCGTTCACCACAGACACACCCACACCGTGCAAACCACCAGAAACCTTATAGGAGTTACTGTCGAACTTACCACCCGCATGCAGCTGGGTCATGATAACCTCTGCCGCAGAGATGCCCTCTTCGGGGTGCAGGTCAACAGGAATACCGCGGCCATTATCGGTCACAGTCACCGAACCTTCGGCGTTCAAGGTCACTGTCACATGATCTGCATGACCGGCAAGGGCTTCATCGATGGCGTTATCAACCACCTCGTAGACCATGTGATGCAGGCCGGAACCGTCATCCGTATCACCAATATACATGCCCGGACGTTTGCGAACAGCATCGAGGCCCTTCAACACCTTGATGGAGTCAGCGCCATATTCGCCTGCGCCATTCGTCTGTTCAGGTATGCTCGTTTCAGGGGTTGATGTATCGCTCATCCGAATCACTTTATTTAGGTTTAAAGACCAATAGGTAAGTTATAAATATTAAATGGCAAGGCGCAACCAACCAGAGGGTTCAGACCGCTTTTAAGCCTAGAGAAACATTGGATAAACTTGAATGTCTGCCGTGAGCTGGGCTAGCGCGTCACAATGGTTCCCGCAACGCCCATCATCACCACACCAGCGCCTTTATTCACCCGCTTCATAACCTTGGGGGAAGTAATCAGCCTACGGGCTCGCAGCCCCATTAAAACGTAGGAAGAAAACACCAGAATCAGCACGCTCCACACGATGGCGAGCAGCTCTACATACCCCACCCACGAGATCTGTTCTAACGGTACAATATTGGGAAGAAGGGCCACATAAAACACAACAACTTTTGGATTGCCCAAAGTGAGCAGGAGACCAGACACATAAGAGGCCCAAGAAGACATTGCCTTGTCCTGCATTTCTCCGCCTGCATTGAGCACAACAGCTTCGGAGTTCCACATTTTCCAGGCAATATAAACCAGATAGGCAGCGCCCAGATACTTCATCAAAGTGAACGCAAAGGCCATAGAAGAGATCAGCGCCGCCAAGCCCAGTACCGCACAAGATAACCAAAGCATATCGCCGGTTATCATGCCCAGACAAAAACCCAGTGCACCACGCTTGCCAGAGCCTAAAACCCTCACAACAAGAGCCGTTATACCCGGTCCCGGCGTCAAAGCGGCCATAAGCAGGGTTGCGGCGAAAAACAGGAGGGCAGACAAATCCATAGTACGATCCCAGTTTACATCTGTTTTAGTGAGACACAGGCATCGCTCACTTCAAATATTTGCGCATCCGGCGGCAGCGCATTAAACAACATAGCGTCGGTACCTGTCATAAAGACTTGCCCGCCCATAACATTCAACCGGGAGAACAGGGCTTCCCGCCGGTTCGGGTCAAGGTGTGCTGCCACTTCATCCAGCAAAAGCACAGGAGAGAGGCCAGACACAGCCTTCGTCAAATCCGCATGTGCCAGAATGAGGCCGATCAAGAGCGCCTTTTGCTCTCCAGTGGAGGCAATGGCAGCAGGTAGCCCTTTATCAGCATGTACCACATCCAGATCGGAGCGGTGAGGCCCGTCCAGCGTGCGGCCCGAAGCTTTGTCCCGCATTCGGCCACTCTTTAAGAGATCCTTAAAGCAGTCCTCACAGTCAGACGCTGCCATCGCGTCAGTGAGGTCCTCAAAGCTGCCCTGCAGGCCAATCTCGGCTTGAGGGAAAGGCAGGCCCAAACTTACTTGCTCGCCAATCTTATGCGCAAGAAGGCTGACTGTCTCCCGCCGCGCCAGAGAAACAGCGGTTCCCAGCTCTGCCACCTGCGCTTCAATTGCATCCAGAAAGTAGCTATCACCACCATCTTGCAATAGGCGATTGCGTTGACGCAAAGCCCGCTCGAAATTGGAGACCATACGCCCATGGGAAGGATGGAGAGAAAGCACAAGACGATCCAGAAACTTGCGCCTGTCCCCTGCAGATCCTGTAAACAGGCTGTCCATACTGGGAATGAGCCAGATAATGCGCAGGTACTCCAGCAAACTCTCGGAACTTCGCATATCCTCCCCTTCAATGCGAAGTTTTCGGGAAGGCTCTGAGGCTGAATAGCCCGTTCCCATGCGGGTATCTCCATACTCACCGCTGAGTAACGCGCTGACGGCCCAGCTTCCCGCACCATCTGCCCGCGCCATATCCGCAAGATTGGCACGGCGAATACCGCGGCCAACGGTAAGCAGGGAAATTGCTTCGAGAATATTGGTTTTTCCGGCCCCGTTACTGCCGGTAAACGCCACCATATTGCTGTTTAGGGAAACCGATGCGGACTTGTAATTTCTAAAATCTGTCAGAGAAATGCTCGTGAGCATGGCAAAGCTCATTGCTGTTTTTTAAATTATCCGACAGCCGAAGGTATCTCGCACCATCAAGCAGGAAAATGCGGGCCGCATCCGGCCCGCACGAAATTTAAACGCGCATTGGCATCAATACATAAAGAGCATCGGTTTCACCGCTTTCCTGAACAAGGGTCGGTGAACCGGAATCAGCTAAGCGGAACAAAGCGCCATCAGATTCCAGCTGCGCAGCAATATCAAGCAGGTACTTGGAGTTAAAGCCGATTTCCATATCATCAGAATCGTACTCAACCGCCAGCTCTTCCGTTGCAGTACCCGAATCCGGGTTCGTCACGGTCAACACAAGCTTGCCTTCGGAAAGTGACAGTTTCACAGCGCGGCCACGCTCGGAAGCAATGGTTGACACACGGTCAACGGCTGCCTTGAAAACGTCGCGGTCCACCAGAAGTTCCTTATCGTTATTCTTAGGAATAACGCGGTCATAATCTGGGAAGCTGCCATCAATGAGCTTGGAGGTAAGCACCACAGAACCAATGGTAAAGCGGATTTTCGTCTCCGAAATTTCCACCTGGACTTCAGCTTCCGGATCTTCAAAGAGCTTCTGGATTTCACCAACAGTCTTGCGCGGTACAATAATACCCGGCATGCCCTGTGCCCCTTCAGGGGACGGCATTTCGGCCTGCGCCAAGCGGTGTCCATCGGTTGCAACAGCGCGGAACTGAAGACCCTCACCATTTTCAATGGTATGCATATAAATACCATTCAGGTAATAGCGCGTCTCTTCTGTCGAAATTGCAAACTGAGTGCAATCGGTCAGCCTGCGGATGTTGCCCGCAGTTGTCTTGAAGCTGTTGGAGAACTCACCGGCAGTGAGGTCAGGGAAGTCCGTAACCGGCAGAATCTGAAGCGAAAACTTGGAACGACCCGCACGAATTTCCATCGTGCTGTTATCCTCGGAAGTTTCCAGAACAACCTGCGAGCCCTCCGGCAATTTACGGGTAATCTCGTAAATCATATGGGCAGGAACAGTGGTTGCCCCCGGTGTCTCAACAACAGCTGAAATTGTTTCGGTGACTTCAAGATCCAAATCAGTCGCCTTAAGCTTCAGGTCGCCACCTTCTGCTTGCAGCATGACGTTTGAGAGGATCGGAATCGTGTTTCGTCGTTCAACAACACGGTGTACGTGCGCTAATGACTTCAGGAGCTCGGTCCGCTCAAGTGTCGCCTTCATGCGATCCGTCCGTTCTTCTGGGCAGCTGAAACAGCTGCAAATCTTCTTTTCCTCAAAAGGAGGGGTAAAGAAACTGCCCTGAGAGAGACAAAAAAGCAAGAGGGCGCTCCTAAGAGCGCCCCGATAATCACTGAAATATACATGTAAGCCGGGTAAACTGCTCGAAACGAACCTGTATTTAGGCGTCCAGCATGCGCTTGAGCAGTTCCAGCTCCTGCGCCAACCCGTTATCTGCCTTTTGCAGCTCCTCGATTTTACGAACAGCGTGCAGCACTGTGGTGTGGTCACGATTTCCGAAACGACGACCGATTTCCGGCAGTGAACGCGGGGTCATCATCTTGGCCAGATACATGGCAATCTGACGCGGACGAACGATTGTCCGTGTACGGCGCGCTGACAGTAAGTCGGCTTTGGAAACGTTGTAGTGCTTGGAAACAACCCGCTGAATGTCTTCAATCTTCACACGGCGCGGCTCAGCTGTTCTGATGAGGTCACGAAGCGTGATCTCAGCCATATCCAGTGTTACCGGTGAGTTTGTCAGCTGGTTATGGGCAACAAGACGGTTCAACGCCCCTTCCAGGTCGCGGCCTGAGGATGTGACGTTACGAGCCACATAGTCCAGCACAGAATCAGGCACGGCAAAGTTTGGATAGTTGCGCTGCTGGTTGCGCATACGATCTTCAATAATCGCTCTGCGCAAGCCAAAGTCCGGCTCGGAAATGTTTACCACGAGGCCGCCAGCAAGACGGGAGCGTACGCGGTCATCAAGGCTTTCCAGATCAGCTGGTGCCCGGTCCGCTGCCACAACAACCTGGCGCGCACCATCAATAAGGGCGTTCAAGGTGTGACAGAATTCCTGCTGGATCTGCTTCCCATGAAGAAACTGCATATCATCAATCAGCAGAAGGTCGATTGAACGCAAGGTTTCCTTGAAGTTCATTGCAGACTGCGCCTGAAGTGCAGCCACAAAGCGATACATGAAATGCTCGGCTGTCAGGTACAACACGCGTCGTCCTGCATTGCGTGCCTGATTTGCAATCGCCTGCATCAAGTGGGTTTTACCCAGACCAACCGATGCATGAAGGTAAAGCGGATTAAAGGTAACTGCGCCGCCACTTGCCACCTGACGAGCTGCCGCAAGCGCAAGTACGTTGGATTCGCCCTCAACAAAGGTTTCGAAGTTGTATTTAGGGTCGAGAACAGCCCCTTCAAGAACGTCTTTGCCTGCAGCTTCCGCGCGGCCAATCGAGCGGTTCCCCATCATCGAAACAGGGGAAGAAGCCCGCATTCCAATTGGATCATTCACCTGAATCGGGCGTGAATCCGACGCTTTACCGTTCATCGTTGGAGACGGTGCAGCCTTGGCCACAGGTGGCCGGGCACGAATCGCACCACGAACCGTTAACTCAATCCGATGGATTTCTTCACATTCATTTTGCCACAACCCCATCAAGCGGTCGCGGTAGTGGGATTGAATCCACTGCTTCAAAAATCGCGTTGGGACAGAAAGACGAATAGTTCCGTCATTGTGCCCTTCTAGGTCTACGCGCGCAAACCAGCTGGTAAATACATCTTCACCAAGTTCCGCACGTAGGCGCTTTTTAACGCGATCCCACTGCTCCGGCCCCGGAGCGCTTTGAACGAGCAT